>CAYVKQ010000552.1:1218-1883 GCA_964451945.1 uncultured Lentisphaerales bacterium | reverse complement strand
TGATCCGGGCGAACTCCGGCGCGATGGTCCTGAACGCCTCGACCCCGCGCTCCGCCACCCCGTAGGTCGGCGCCACCCAGGCGTAGTCGCGTACCCCGCCCGGACCTTCACCGGCCGCCGGCGGGTCGCCGCCGCCCCGGTCCAGCAGCTCCGCCGCCATGCACATCGTCTTGCCGAACCGCCGACCCGTGCACACCGTTCGGAACCTGAACCCCCGCGCCTTATGTATCTCCATCTGCGCCGCATGCGGCGTATACTCGATTACCATATCGCACCTCCTGACAAAGGGGGCGAATCAACAGAGACTTGTCGCCCCGCCGCTACCGGCGGGCAGGCTTGGCGGCCGCGGCCTCCCGCCGCGTCACGGGCTGACGCCTGCCTCGAACGCCCCCGCCCTCTTCCTTTTACCCTCCGCTGTGCGCCCACTCTGTGGGCGCACAAACCCGCCGCCCGTCTATTACCGCGGCGCGCGTTCTCGCGCGGTCCCGGCCGCGCCTCCAGCAAATACCGTCCTTTGCGCTTGCCCTCTCCGGAAAGACCGTCTAACATACCAATTATCTTGGTTATATAACCAATGTGTTTGGTGGAAAGGACGCCTGTATGCTGGAACCCTTGCTAGGCTCGGCAAGCGCCGAGCGTGCACTGCTCTTCATCGCCGTCCGATC
>CAYVKQ010000552.1:0-1208 GCA_964451945.1 uncultured Lentisphaerales bacterium | reverse complement strand
GAGGGCTACGCGAGCGAGATCGCGCAATTCTTCGGCGCCAGCCTGTACGGCATCCAGAGACAGCTCGAGAAATTCGAGAGCGGCGGCGTTCTCTCCGCCCGGCAGAGCGGCCGAACGCGGCTCTACAGCCTCAGCCCCAGGTACGCGTTCACAAAAGAACTGCGGGCGCTGCTTGAAAAGGCCCTCGCATTCTATCCCCCTGAGGAGCAGGAGCGCCTGATCAACGTCCGCCGCCGTCCGCGCAGGAAGGGGAAGCCCCTGTGAAACCACTTTCCGAGATGACGCGCCTCGAGCTGGCGTGCTACATCGGCGCCGAGTTCAAGCGCCGCAACGTGTCGGTCGTTCTTTCCGGTGGCTCCTGCGTCTCCATCTACAGCTCCGAGAAATACGTCTCCGGGGACCTTGATTTCGTCAACGCCCTGTTCGCGAAACGCGAAATCATCGTCCAGGCGATGGCCGCGCTGGGGTTTTCCGAGACAAACCGCTATTTCAAGCACCCCGATGTGCGCTTCCTTGTCGAGTTCCCTCCCGGCCCGCTCGGCGTGGGCGACGAGCAGGTCAAGCGCATCGACGAGGTTGAGACCGCCGTGGGCAGCGTCAGGATCATCTCGCCGACCGACTGCGTCAAAGACCGCCTCTCCTGGTACTACCACTCCGACGACCGCCACTGGTCCGAGCGCGAAGGCAAACTCTCCGAGTTCGAGAAGATCAAAACCCGTCTCCGCCGCCCCGCCGCGCCCCGGTAGGGCCGTTTTACCAAGACGGCCGCTCCCGGTCTCTCCCTTTTGCCATCCGCTGTGGCTCATTCGGTGGATGCACCCACCCCGAGCAGTCCGCGCCACTCGATGACCTTGTCGCCTGCCTCGACCGCGGCCCGCGTCTCCCTGGGTAGCAGCGGCATGATGATGTTCGTGAAGAACCACAGCGGCTTTTCCTTCAACGCCTTCTCCAGCGCCTGCTCCAGGATCTTCACGTTCGCGTCCCTCGCCATGATCCGATCCAGCGCCCCCAGCGCCTTCATCCTGCCGCTCGGAATCCCCTTCGGCCGCCCCGCCGGATTCCCCGACACCCCCGGTTGGAATCTCCCTTCCGCCATATCGCCACCTCCTGCAACACGTCCCGATTCAACAGGGGGAGGGGAGTGCCGTCTGCCTTTTACCCTCTCCTGCGCGGTCACTGGGTGGCCGCGCAGAGTAACGCCGCGCCAG
>CAYVKQ010000551.1:0-1883 GCA_964451945.1 uncultured Lentisphaerales bacterium | reverse complement strand
TTGCGGTAGCGCATGTAGACCGTGCCCGCACTGCCGTCGACGCGCAGGCCGGAAGTCACGCTGCCAACGGCAAGAATCGGCGAAACGATCGTGCCGGAAGCGCCCGGGCGGACGCGCCCGCAGTACTGCACCGTCCAGCCGGAGGAGTTGACGGCATCGACAAGCGCCTGATGAGCGGTGAACGTGTAATATGCGCCGCAATACAAGCCGCTGCTCTCGCTGGAAACGTAATTCTCATACCATTCGGGACGCCTCCCCGCGCGCGTCGTGTGCTGTCCATAGCCGGAGAGGTCCGTCCAGGAAGCCGGAAAGCCGTCGTTGAGCCCGAATCCGGCGTTCTCCTCGCCGTCGTACTGCAGGACGAGGCCATCGCGCACATAGGTGGCGGCGGTGGGGCCGCCGTCGGCGGCGAACACGGCCCTGACCTCGCGCGGCGCGTTGAAAGTGAGTGTGATCGTCCGGTTCGTGCGGGTGAAGAGATCGAGATCGTCGAGGTCGCCCTGCCAGAAGCGGAAGCTGTGTCCGGGGAGCGGCGCCGCGGTCAGTGTCGGCGCCGCGCCGAAGGATTCGAACCAGGCGTTGGTCGAGGCGGCGGCGCCGCCATCCCCGATCCGCACTTCGCCGCCGCCTTTCGCGGAGACCTTGAGCAGCAGTTCCGCCTTGACGCCCGACGTGCGCATCCAGGAATCGGGCTCGCCCGAAAGGAAGCGCTTGCGGTCGATGAGCGCGTGGCGGTAGATTTCGTTCGTCGTCAGGGGGCGGCTGTAGATGCGGAAGCCGTGGACGACGCCGGCGAACCCGTTGGTGTAGTCCGCATGGGGCGCGCCGCCGAGGATGATCGCCTTAGTTGCGATCGCCGTCGTGGGCAATCCCGAGTTTATCCGGCTGTAGTAGAGTCCGCCTTGGTAGAAGTCGAGGCTGGCGCCATCGCGCACGGCGGCGACAAACAATTTGCCGCGGGCGGAACGCTGCATGGACCAGGAGATGCCCGACGAGTAGTCCGCGCCCGCGGAGATTCTGAAAACGGACGAGCCCTCCCGCAGACCGGCCGCCTGCTTGGCGGCGGCGTAGGATGCGGCCGCGTCGGCGGGCGCCATGGAGAGAATGCCGTGCGTAGCGTTCGTCAGGTTGGCGACCGCGACGAGTTCGAGCGTGAGCTTCTGATTGGAGTCGAGGATGTTCGGCTCCGAAACATAGCCCAGCGCCATGTTCGTCGCGGAAGAGAAGCCGACGCCGGTCGGAACCACTGTCGGCCGTTCGTTGCCGCCGTACTGCGCGAGGTCGCGGCCGTTGCCGCTCAGGTCCTTCCAGGTCGTCGCCCCCGGATCATGCGTACCCGTGCCGGCGTTGTCGATGCCGTCGTAGTGCGCGACCAGGCCCATCTGCGAATAAAACGAGGGGGCGCCGAACACCGCCACCAGATTGCGTGCCGTGCCCGAGGCGACGGTGATGACCGGGGAATGGATCTGGACGGACGAAAGACCGTCGACGTCGCCCGACCAGTAGCAGAAGGCGGAGGCGCCCGACGTTGCCTTCGCGGTGAATGTGACGGTAACCGTCTCTCCCTTCTCCGCCCAGCATTCAACGGACGACGCGAAGTCGACGCCGTTGGTCGACACCGCCGCCCCCTCGGGCGCCGAGGCGCGCACGCGAAAGAGGAGTTCTCCGTCATCGAACGTGTAGCCATCCGGCCATGTGAGATCGCCGCCGTCCGCGCCCTCGAAGCGGATGCGGTCGAGGTTGGCGTTGCACGCGATTTCATCGGCGCCGAGGACGCGGTTGTAGAGACGGATGGCGTAGCAGTTCATCTTGGCGCGTCCGGCATTGCCCGTGGCATAGCGCCCGAACTGGAACGCGGTGGATTGATACGCGGTGTAGGGCCC
>CAYVKQ010000550.1:0-1885 GCA_964451945.1 uncultured Lentisphaerales bacterium | reverse complement strand
CCGAGAGGGTTGTGTTCCAGTTGGAGAAGACCAGCGTGCCGGTGAGGGTGAGCGACGCCAGCGCCGGCGTCGCATTGGTCAGCAGCGCCGTGCCCGTGGCGATGGTGACGTGGTCGCCCGCAATCGGGACGGCGTTCTCGACCCAGTTGCCCGCGTCGAACCAGTCGGACGAGGCGGAACCTTCCCACGTGCGCGAGTCGGCACGTGCCCGAGTGAGCGAGCACACCGTCGCGAAGAGTACCGACCACAGAATGCAAGATGTCTGTTTCATAGTGTCCTCCTATACAAGTCTTGCATGAACCATCCTACACTGTTTGGGCGTGCAGGAGCGACCACTTTCCGGCACACGGTCAACGGAACAGAAGAACGGATCCAGGCTGGTAGAATTCGTGTGCGCCCATGTCGTAGCCGCCCTGGCGCGGGCGTTGCTCCCCGTCCAGATCGAGTGTCACGCCAAGGTCCAGTGCCGTGTTCACGGCGGGTGAGAGCGGCGAAAGGCGGTAGTCGGCGCGCAGCAACGCCAGCCGGTTGGTGATCGCTCCCGCGTCGAACGTCATGTATGCGGCGTTGAAAAAGTCGGGCGCGTTGCCGTATACCAGCGAATGCTCGACCGAGTGCCCGTTGTACACCGCCGCCTTCTGCCGGTAGACCCCCGTGCCGACGTTGTCCGCCACGATGCTGGAACGGATCGCGAGACTGCCGGGATACGACGACGACCAGGCGACGCCGTGGCCGCCATTGTGCGCGATCGTGCAGAAGTCGATCCGGCAGGGCGACTGCGCGATCTGGTCGATCGGTAGGTTGACGCCGATCCCGCCGTTCTCCGCGACCAGGCAGTTTTCAAGCAGCACCGTCGAGGTGTCCAGCGCATGCACACCGTGGCTCGCGTTGAACCGCACCCGGCAGCGCGACAGCCGCAGATGCGGATACACGCGGCCGTCGGCGCTCCCCTCATACAAATAGACGCCGACCGTGTTGCTGACAATCACGCACTGCTCGACGGTGCCGCGGTTCCGGCCGCTGCGCGCACAATAGAGGCCATAGGAGGCACCGGAGAGCGTGAGTCCGGAAACAAGGGTGTTCGTGGCGGCATCCGTAAGGACGGCATTCACGGACGGCGCGCCCACGATCCGGGTGACGTCGGAACCGGCGCCGATCAGCCGCATGTTGTCGCGCACGATCAGCAGGTTGTCCGCCTCCTCGTAAAGGCCCGGCGCGATGCGGCAGACGCCGCCCGCGTCGGTCAGACGCAACCCCTCGGCCACGGTCGCCTTCGCCGCCCCGGGCGAGAGACCGTCGTTGCCGTCGTCGCCGTGGCGCGCGTCGACGTACACCTCCGCGAAACGCACCACCCCTCCGGCGTCGGCCGCCGCCTGGAAGCAGCCGCTGTCGAAGCGGCCCGCGCGCGGAATGCCGTCCAGATCCGCGCCGATGCCAAGATCGCTCCCCACGCCGACAGCCGGCGACTGCGGCGCGAGATGGTGGTCGCCCGCGGCAACGAAGGCGGGCGGCTCGATGAGGATGTTGCGGACGATGAAGCGCGTGCCTTTGTCGGTGATCGAACCGCTGCCGTTGCCGTGGATCACCACCCCTTCCAGCGCCGCCAGTTGGGCGGGGGTGCCGGTCCGGGTCCATCCCCATCCCGCGTTGTCCGCAAGAATCGTGTTGCGGACCCGCAGATGGATCGGAGCGCCCCCCTCCACGCAGATGCCGTGGCGTCCGTTGTCGGCGATGGTGCAGTGGTCCACGGCGCCGACGGGCGCCACCTGGTCGAGCGGCAGATAGACGCCATCGGCGCCGTTCGACACGATCAGGCAGTTGCGCAACTGCGGGCCGGTGACTTCGGCCGAGGTAACGCCGGCCCCGCCATGGGCGACGATGCGGC
>CAYVKQ010000549.1:0-1888 GCA_964451945.1 uncultured Lentisphaerales bacterium | reverse complement strand
CGGCGGCAGGAACGCACACCTGGACCGGCGCGGTGTCGACGGACTGGACGGCCAGCGGCAACTGGGACGGCGGGATGCCGGCGGACGGGGACGATGTGGTCATCCCGTCCGGCACGCCGTTCGCGCCCGCGATCCCGGCCGGGACGAACCCAGTCAGCGGCGCCTACGCCTCGTTCACGGTCTCCAACGGCGTTACGGTCACCTGCCTGGGCGATCCGACAGCGGTGAACGAGCCTTCCGGCGGGACCGTGGCCAAGCCGCACGGCATCGGCGTGACGATTTTCGCCGCCGCCGCGACGATCGACGGCACACTCAGCGCCTTCGGCAAGGGGTTTCCCGCCGGCGCGGGCCCCGGTAACGGTTACGACGGTGCCGCGCACGGCGGCAAGGGCGGCAACCTCGCTTCCCCCGTCTACGGCTCGCTGACGCAGCCCACGGCACTGGGCAGCGGGTCGGTCGCGCCCTCGACCGCGCGCCGCGGGGGAGGCGCGATCCGGCTGGTGATCGGCGGCACGCTGTCGCTGAACGGGACCATCGATGCGTCATCGGCGAACGACGACCGGTGCGGGTCGGGCGGCAGCGTCTGGCTGTCCGCGTCGACCTTTTCGGGAACAGGCGTCGTCAAGGCCGAGGGCGGCTGCAGCCCGAACTACAACTACCCGGGCGGAGGCGGCCGCGTGGCGCTGGAGTACACGAACTCGACCTTCACCGGCTCGATTTCCGTGGCGGGCGGCAAATTCAGGACCACCTACAATGGCCAGCCCGGAACGCTCTGGGAGCCCAGGCGATTCGCCGGAATGGCAGGCGCGCCCGACGCCCCGCAGTCGGTCCTGATCACCAATAGCTACCAATACTACTTCCCCGAAGCGGTGACGAACCACTGGAACCTGACCGTCTCCAACGCCTGGTTCGAACCCCACCAGGGCGCCATGATGATCCCGAACCTGACGGCGCATCACGGCGCGGTCGGGTTCGACCGCTACGCGGACAACCTGCGCAACGAAACGGACATGTACGCGCTCAGCATCACAAACCGGATCCAGGTCACTGGATCCTCCATGGTCAACCTTCTGGCCGGAACCTACGTGCTGCCGGGCGGGCTCTCCGTCGGCGTCGGATCGGTTCTGGGCATCCGCGGCAACACCAATGACATCAACGCCGCGTCCGGCGGAACCGTCGGGACGCCGCATGGAAGCGGTGTGACGATTTACACCCCCAACGCCGTCATCGACGGCACGATCAACGCGGTCGGGGGTGGGTTCTCCCCCGGCGCAAGCTCCGCCACAGCAGGCCCCGGCTACGGGTACGACGGCTCCGCGCACGGCGGCAAGGGCGGCACCTTCGCTTCCCCCGTCTACGGCTCGCTGACGCAACCCACGGCCCTGGGCAGCGGGTCGCAGTCGCGCGGAGGAGGCGCGATCCGGCTGGTGGTCGGCGACTCGCTGTCGCTGAACGGGACCGTGGACGCGTCGTCGGAGATCGGCGCCCGGTCCGGATCGGGCGGCAGCGTCTGGCTATCCGCATCGAACTTCTCGGGCTCGGGCGTCATCAAGGCCGAAGGCGGCTGCAATCAAGTCAACAACTACCCGGGCGGCGGCGGCCGCGTGGCGCTGGAGTACACGAACTCGACCTTCACCGGCTCGATCTCCGTGGCCGGCGGCAAGTTCAAGACCGACTATAGCGGCCAACCCGGGACGCTCTGGGAGCCCAAGCGGTTCGCCAGAATGGCGGGCGCGCCCGACGCCCCGCAGTCGGTCCTGATCACCAACAGCTATCAATACCACTTCCCCGATACGACGACGAACCACTGGGACCTGACCGTCTTCAACGCCTGGTTCGAGCCCCACCTGGGCGCCCTGCAGTGCGCCAACCTGGTTCTGACCAACGC
>CAYVKQ010000548.1:0-1889 GCA_964451945.1 uncultured Lentisphaerales bacterium | reverse complement strand
CGGCCGCCGACCTCGCCGGCCTCAAGTCGCTCGTCGTCTGCGGCCATGCGCTGGAACTGGCCGAGCCGCAGGTCGCCACGATCCGGCATTTCGCCAGGCGCGGGGGTGCCGTCTGCGTTTTCAAACCAAAGACCACGATCAACGGCAGGCCGATTGCCGAGATCTTCGGATTCGCCGTCCCGTGGACTCCGTCCTTGAAGCTCCCAGGCCACCGACCCGTGATCGCGGCGCGTGGGCTTTCGCGGGGGCTTCGCTTCAACGTCCTGATCCATTCCGGTCGCCTTCGTCTCGTCCTGCACGCGGTCAACTACAACGTCGAACCCTCGGGCAAGCGCGCCGTCGTGGCGCGCGCGCCCAGAGTCGAGGCGCGGCTCTCCCTGCCGGAGAGATGGGAGGCGGTGTCGGCCACGGCTCACGATCCCGACAAGGTTGCGGGACGGGAAGCGGCCTTCATGCAGCGGGGTCGGAGGCTGGTGCTGACGCTACCGCCCGTGCGCATCTACTGCGTGATCGAGATCGCATGCAGGAAGCGGTGATTGGCCACAACAAGCAGAACAGGGAGAAGTCGCGATGAAAGTAAAAATGTTCACGACGCCCGCGTTGGTGCTGCTGCTGACGGCGGGTCATGTTCTGGCGGGCTGGATCGGATCCACAACAGGCACGACCTACGTCGATGCCCGCAACTACACGAACACGGCCAACTGGGCCGGCGGCGTAATCGACGACGATTTATCGAACGTGACCCTAACTGGTGGAACGACGCTCTACTTAACGGGAGACCATGCCACGGGCCCCGGCGGGATTAAAACCGGCTATACTTCGAATAATAACAATTGGAACTTGACACTTCAAGGCTCCGGCGGCGACCGCACACTGAAGCTGAACGGCACCTTCACGCACCAGTCGGCGAACGACAAGACGGTGACACTGGGCGCCGCCGGAAACGGACTCGTCCTCGACCTCGGCGGAGTCAACCGCACGTTCCAGGTGGGCATCGACTCCGGGACGGGCAAGGGCCACGTCACGCTGACTCGCGGACTCATCTCCAACGGCGGCATCGTCAAGACGGGGCGTGGGGCGCTGAACCTGAACGTCGTGCAGCCGTACACGGGCCCGACGCTCGTCAACGCAGGCACCCTCACGCTCACCGGCAGCGGCTCCATCCGCAACAGCGCTTCCGTCCATGTCCAGGCCAGCGTTGGCCCCGCCGATCTGAACAGCCACGAGCTCGTCGCCGGCTTGAACGACCGTCTGAGCGACACCGTGCCCATCGTTCTCTCCTCGGATACGGGTTTGGACAGGCGCGCCACATTCGCGTCGGGCATCTGGCTGGTTTCCGGCAGCATCGACGCCAGCGAGGACATCGGTCCGCTTATCCTCCGCTGCGGCATGGTCGCGGTGACGCATGGCTACAAGTATCTCAACACTGAAAAGTTTTTCAGCGGCTACATCCGTACCGACTCCGAGGCTCTGATCCGCTCGAACCGGACGGTGGCCGTGTTCGTCACTGCGCACCCCAACAAGGAGACGCCCACCTTCAACAATCCCGCCATCGGCGAATGGCGGACGGCCAACGGCACCACCAACTGCGGCAACCGGTTCGTTTTCGCGACGCCGTTACCGACGATCGGCGGCGCGAACAGTCGCGGCACCGACAGCCCGGTCGTCCCGTTCTTGGTCGGCAAGGACACGTCGACGACGTTTCTTAACAATCATGCCGACACGCTCTTGACGTACGACGCCAACGGCCTGCGGGCGCTGCGCACGGTCACGAACATTGTCGGGGAGCTCCCCGAGTTCGTCACGAGCGTAGCCGCCGCCAACGCGGATGGCTACGACAACGTGTATCTGAGAAGCGGGGAGACGATCGCCGTCGAGAAGACGATCAA
>CAYVKQ010000547.1:0-1893 GCA_964451945.1 uncultured Lentisphaerales bacterium | reverse complement strand
CTCGCCGCGCCACCGCGAGGTGGTGGTGCTGGGTGTGCTGCAGGAACTGGAGTATTCCGAGATCGCCCGGATCCTCAAGATCCCGGTGGGCACGGTGAAGTCGCGCATGTTTAACGGCCTGCGCGACCTGCGACGGTATCTGGAAAGCGATGCGCACGGCGATGAATGAGTCGGTAACAAACGGTTGCCTGCGGCGGGCCGATGCCGTCGCCTGGGCGCAGGGACGCCTGGATGAACGCGGCATGCGCCGCGTCGCGGCGCACCTGGTGCGTTGCGCGGAGTGCGCCGAGACGGCCGCGGCGCTGCGGGACACGGTGCGCCGGATGCGCGCCGCTCCGCTCCGCGAGACCTCGCCCGACCTGACCCGCCGCATCCTGCAGGCGTTGCCCGCCGAAGACGCGGAGCCACCGCGCTTGCGGTTCACCTTCCGTCCCCTTCGGGCGGCCGCCGCCGCCGTGTTGCTGCTGGCGGTGGGCCTGTCGCTGCTGTCCGCCACGCGCGTTCAGCGCCGTAGGCAGGACGCCGCCGGCGCGCAACGCCAGCTACTGGTACTCCAGTCCGGTGCGGCGGCCGCGTGGATCGCCTCCCAGCAGGAAGCCGACGGCACATGGAGTCCCTCCCGCACAGGGGGCAACGACGCCTACCGTCCGGCCATGACGGCCCTGGCCATCATGGCCCTGCAGCAGCAGGCGCCGGCGGCGCAGTCCGCGGCCATTCGGCGCGGCGCGGCCGCCCTCGTCGCGATGCAGACCGAGGACGGCGCCTTCTGTCGGACGCGTGGCGCGCGGCTCTACAACCACGCCTTCGCCGCCAATGCGCTCTTCGCCTTGCCGTCGCCGCTGTCATTGGAGCCCGATGTACGTGCGGCGCGCGAGCGCGCGCTCGCCTTCTCGCTGGCGGCACAGAATTCGCAGGGCGCATGGGACTACACGGACGATGGCACCGGCAACACCGCGCTGTCGGTCTGGCAGATCGCGCTGCTCACCCAGGCACGCGGGCAGGGATGGACGGACGACCGCGGCCACCTGCGGCGCAGCCTCGCCTGGCTGCAGTGCCAGTCGGACGGACACGCCTTCGGCTACCGCCAGGCGGGAGTGCCCCCGCGCGGCGGAGGCCAGGGCCTCACGCTTACAGCCATGGCGGCCGCTACACTGCTCGATGCCGCGCGTGCCTATCCGGCCCTCATGCCGGCGGCCGAGGCGGCGGCGGACGCGGTACGGCAACCGCGGTTCCGCGACACAAGGATGGCGCCCGACTACTACCGTGACTACTTCCTATCGCGTGTCTGGGCGGGTTTCGCCGACCAGCGCGCCCTTGACGCGGTCCAGGCGCGGCTGGCAATGGCGCCTTCTGCCAGCGGCGCGGCGGGAACCTACTGGGTGGCCAACGACGCCTGGCGTCACGTCGGCGGCGATCTCTACGCCACAACCATGGCACTGCTGAGCCCGCGGATCGGGCGGCTGCCCTGAACGCTGAACGCTGAACGCTGAACTCTCAACGCTCAAAGATCAGAGTTAAACGTTTGGCGTTCAGCGTTCTTCCGTAGTGGGGCCGGATGTCCCGGACGGCCAGCACGTATCACAGTCCGCGGTCCGGGACGTCCCGCGCCACTTCTCCGCGTCCGCTGCAATCGTCGTGAAGCTGTGAAATATTCGGCGGCGCGGGTGGAACCGCGCCCTCCAGTAATCTTACAGAACATGATGCGGCGGCAGGTTGCATCGCTAAACTCGCAGGGTAATCGGCTAGCCACAGGGGGGCGCGCGGGGGGCGCATGCTGGGTGGGCGGGACGCGGATGGATCCTTTGACTGCGCGTGCCTGCGCGCGCTTGCTTTCCCGTCGCCTGCGGCGGTAGAAACCAGCCCGCTGAATTTCCCGCGGCAGGCGTGTCGGGC
>CAYVKQ010000546.1:0-1900 GCA_964451945.1 uncultured Lentisphaerales bacterium | reverse complement strand
GCGACTCGATCAGCACGACCTGGAACGAGGTGCCGTAGTTCCAGTAGATCGGCCCCTCGGGATAGACGCCGTCGGGGGCATAGCAGGCAGCGGCAAGCCGCACGTTGTCCACGGCCCGGCGGAGGATGCGGCGCGACGTCTGCGGCTCCTCATCGAGCAGCGCCAGCGCGGCGGCGGCAAGCCCCGCGTGGCACACCTGGCCCCAGTTGTTGCGCGACCGGGGCCACCACGTGCCGGGCGGTGGAAACGCCGTGCCGAAGGCGTGACGCACCAGCCCGTCGCGCGCCACCGCGCGCGCTTCGGGGGAAAGCCCGCCATGCATCCAGTCGTAGGCGAGCGCCACGGCGAGGGCCATCTCGGCGACATCGAGATAGTGCGAGGGGTTCCAGTCGGGGAAGGCGCACACGGCGGCGAGTTCCGCCTCGGCGCGGCGCACAAAGCGGATATCGCCCGTGCGGAACCAGGCAACGCCGAACAGGGCGAGGCGGCGCAACACCTCGCGCGAGACGTGGAGCAGGCGGCACCCCTGCTTCCCGTAGCGCAGCGGCGCCAGACCGAGCACCGCCCGCGCTTCCACGACGGCTGCGTCGGCCAGACGGCCGGCCGGCGAAGCGGCCGCCGCGGCGCGCACCACCGCCGCCCGTTCGGCGGTCGCGATCACCCGCGGGTGGTCCGGCCGGACGCCGGCGAGCGCCGTCTGCAGGGTTTCTTCGGAAACCGGGTTGGACCTCTCCACGCTCCACGCTCCTTTCCAGGGGATTTCCCGGCAATTCCCATGATTGCCAGCCGCCGGCAAACACGGGTATAGTATCGCCCTATGATTTAGCCGACAACCACAAAGGAACAAGCCATGGACATCACACCGTGCAGGGCGAAGTGGAAAGGGACGATGACCGACCGCGAGCGGTTCAACAACCAGATGCACTACCGGGCGTTCGACCGGACGGTCAACATGGAGTTCGGCTACTGGGAGGAGAATTACAGAGAGTGGCCGCTGTTTGTCGAGAACGGCATCGCCAACGAATGGCAGGCGAACCGCTTCTTCAACTTCGATCCGTTCGCCGGGATCGGCGGCAGCGTCTGGCTCTCGCCGCCGTTTCCCGCCGCGGTGATCTCCGAGACGGCCACCACGAAGACCCTGATGAACGGCGACGGTCTGCTCGCCGAGATCCCCAAAGACGGCCACAGCACGATCCCGCACTACACCAAGGCTTCGGTCGTCACGCCCGACGACTGGAAGCGCTGCAAAGAAGAGCGGCTGCGGCGCGACGATCCGGCGCGCCGGGTCGACCTCGCCAAACTGAAGGCGGCGCACCCGGAGTCCCGCACCTACGCGCTCGGCGTGGGCTGCGGTTCGATGATCGGCAAAATTCGCGATATGCTCACCTTCGAGGGACTCGCCTACGCCTGCTACGACTACCCCGACATGGTCGAGGACATGGTCGAGACCTGCTGCGTGCTGGTGGAGGATTTCCTTGACCAAGTGCTACCCCACTTCACCTTTGACTATGCCTCCGGTTGGGAGGACATCTGCTTCAAGAACGGGCCGATCATCTCGCTCGATTTCTACAACAGCGTCGTTGTTCCCCGCTACAAACGGATCGGCCGCAAGCTGCACCGCGCCGGGATCACCCTGTGGTACACCGACTGCGACGGCGACGTGCGGCCGCTCATCCCCGGCTTTCTCGAAGCGGGAATCAACTGCCTCTTCCCGTTCGAGGTCATGGGCGGCGGCCATCCCGCCGCGTTGCTCAACGAGTTCGGGCGCGACCTGCGGATCATGGGCGGCTTCGACAAGACGCAGATGATCAAGGGGCGCGAGGCGATCAAGGCCTACATGGAATCGCTCGTGCCGCTGGTCGAGCGCGGCGGCTACATCCCGTTCTGCGACCACCGCTGC
>CAYVKQ010000545.1:0-1902 GCA_964451945.1 uncultured Lentisphaerales bacterium | reverse complement strand
GCGAGCGCTTCGACGAGTGGCACCGCATCCGCGACGGCGCGGCGCGGGTGGTGGTCGGACCCCGCTCGGCGGTCTTCGCGCCGGTCGCCGGACTGGCGCTGATCGTGGTCGACGAAGAGCACGAGCCGAGCTACAAGCAGGACGAGACGCCGCGCTACAACGCCCGCGACACGGCAGTGATGCGCGGCTGGCTGGAGGGGTGCGGCGTGGTCCTGGGATCGGCCACGCCGGCCATGGAGTCGTGGGCCAACGCGCAGCGCGGCAAGTACCTGCTGGCGCGCCTGGAGAGCCGCGCCGAGGACCGCCCCATGCCGACGGTCGAAATCGTCGACATGCGCCTCGAAACGGCGCGCAGCGGCCATGCACAGGTGTTTTCGCGGCGGCTGATCGACGCCGTCGAGGGGCGGCTCGCCGGCGGCGAGCAGGTGATTCTCTTTCTCAACCGCCGCGGCTACGCCACGTCGCTCGTCTGTCCCAAATGCGGCTTTGTGGCGGAGTGCGACGCCTGCAGCGTCGCCACCACCTACCACCGCACCGACAACCGCCTCCGCTGCCACATCTGCGGCGCCTGCACCGCAGTGCCGGCCGCCTGCCCCGGCTGCGGCGACCCGGCGTTCCGCTATGCCGGTTTCGGCACGCAGCGGATCGAATCGATCGCGCAGGCCTGCTTTCCGCGGGCGCGGATCGCGCGTCTCGACGCCGACGCCACCTCGCGCAAGCACAGCCACGACGAGATTCTGGGGGCGTTCCGCTCCGGCAAGACCGACATCCTGATCGGCACGCAGATGATCGCCAAGGGGCACCACTTCCCCAACGTCACCCTGGTCGGCGTGCTGCTGGCCGACTCGAGCCTGCACATGCCCGATTTCCGGGCGGGGGAACGGACCTTCCAGCTGCTGGCCCAGGTATCGGGACGCTCCGGCCGCGGCGAGATCCCGGGGCATGTGATCGTCCAGACCTACACCCCAGAGCATCCCGCGATCGAGGCGGCGCGCACGGCCGATTTCGACGGCTTCGCCGCGCAGGAGCTGGCGCTGCGGCGCGAAGGAGGACTCCCCCCCTACAGCCATGTGGTGTGCCTGACCTTCAAGGGGCGCGACGAGGAGAAAGTCGCCTTCGCCGCCGCCGCCTTCTACAAACAGCTCGCGGCGCTGCTTCCCGGCGGCGCGTCGTGCACCGAGCCGATGCCGTCGCCGCTGGCGCGCGCCAAGGGCGACTTCCGCTACCAGATGCTGCTGCGCGCGCCGGCGGCCAAAACGCTCGCCGCGCCGCTGCGGCAGGCGCTTAAAACCGCGCCGCCGCCTGCGGGGGTCGCGCTCGCCATCGACGTCGACGCGCTCTCGATCCTGTAGGCACGGCGCCCCTCAGAACTGCTCCGGCCCCTCGTTGCTCCAGTGCGTATAGTACTCGGTACCGCGCCAGCGGTTTTCGATCAGGGCGCGGTGGGTTGTCTCGGCCGAGACCCACTCGTCGATCCGCGTCAGCCCGTGCGCCCGCCAGTCCTCGAAGAAGCGGTTGATTGCCGCGGGGTCGCGCTTGCCGCGGAGCATGGCGTCGCCCTTGAGGCGCACCCAGCGCAGCGAGAGGCGCGCCCGGGCGACGCGCATGGCGCGGATCGGATCCCCCGCCACCGCCCGCTCGGCCTCGTCGAAAAGCGCGTCGTAGCGGTCGAGCATCTCGACGCCCAGGTGGGCGGGGAAAACGGCGTCGTTGAAGCCGACGTGGATGTTGTCCAGTTCCACCTTTTCTGTCAGCGCGCGGATGTAGGCGCGGATCGCCGGCGCCGCCGCGCCGTAGTAGAAGTCGGTGAACTCCGCGATGTGCCGCGCCACGTCGCAGTCGGCGTCCCACAGCAGCTTGGCGATCACGTAGGCGCGCAGCTCGTTGAGGTCGGTGCCGCCG
>CAYVKQ010000544.1:0-1916 GCA_964451945.1 uncultured Lentisphaerales bacterium | reverse complement strand
AGCCGAAAGGCGTTTGTGACTCTAAGTTGTTGTTCCATTGTTTTCTCCTGTTCGCGTGTGTCCTAAACGGACCAACAGCCGAAAGGCGTTTGTGACACCTCGTCCTCAAGAATGCGTACCGTCTCGGCAAGCCCTAGGTCCTAAACGGACCAACAGCCGAAAGGCGTTTGTGACATTCCCCTACCGACGGGGCAAGGGGAAAGTGGGAGAGGGGAGTCCTAAACGGACCAACAGCCGAAAGGCGTTTGTGACACCTGTTCGGCAGGCACCCATTGCACATCGCTGACCGGGGTCCTAAACGGACCAACAGCCGAAAGGCGTTTGTGACGAGCGCGCCAACATGGTCGTTAAGCGCCTTGTAGGAGGTGGTCCTAAACGGACCAACAGCCGAAAGGCGTTTGTGACGCGTGTAATCCCCTCACCCATAGGCAAGGGGAAAGTGATGAGTCCTAAACGGACCAACAGCCGAAAGGCGTTTGTGACAGTTGCTGACGTTCCATTGTTTTCTCCTGTTAGCGTGTTGGTCCTAAACGGACCAACAGCCGAAAGGCGTTTGTGACGTCTTTTCCTTGTTTCTGTTCGATTGCCTAGATAACGCGTCCTAAACGGACCAACAGCCGAAAGGCGTTTGTGACGGGACAAACGCCCCCTCGGATGACGGACAACCTACCCTTAGGGTCCTAAACGGACCAACAGCCGAAAGGCGTTTGTGACCTACCCTTAGGGGGTCTCCGTTCGCGAGCGTCGCAACGCTGTCCTAAACGGACCAACAGCCGAAAGGCGTTTGTGACTTGCCCGGAGATCGGCAAGCAACGGCGCAAGGTTAGGGTTGTGTCCTAAACGGACCAACAGCCGAAAGGCGTTTGTGACTGGGCGTCGAGAGCGGCCCTATCTTCGTCGGAAAGCACCTTAGGTCCTAAACGGACCAACAGCCGAAAGGCGTTTGCGACCTGCAATTCTTCCGTGCTCATTACATCGAGCTGGAAACTGTTGTCCTAAACGGACCAACAGCCGAAAGGCGTTTGTGACTTTCTTCATGGTGCCTGCGATTGTGTCCTGTTTCTCGATCAGTCCTAAACGGACCAACAGCCGAAAGGCGTTTGTGACGCGATCATCCGCAGCCGATTGCAGCAATCCCGCGCCGTGTCCTAAACGGACCAACAGCCGAAAGGCGTTTGTGACTTCCCGTTGTCGATCCACGTGAAGCACAATTGCCCCAGGTCCTAAACGGACCAACAGCCGAAAGGCGTTTGTGACTGTATGACCCTGCGCCGTAATCGGCTCTGTATTCGACAGGTCCTAAACGGACCAACAGCCGAAAGGCGTTTGTGACGGGCCTGGGCCGCCGCAATTCGCTCCACGCCACCGCGTCCTAAACGGACCAACAGCCGAAAGGCGTTTGTGACTGGTCTCCACGGTTACGGATTTGCCATCGGCGGCCGGCAAGTCCTAAACGGACCAACAGCCGAAAGGCGTTTGTGACACCTCGCGACGGACGCGAAGCAGACAGTCTTCATCGTCCTAAACGGACCAACAGCCGAAAGGCGTTTGTGACGCTTCATGTCGCCAGTCAACCGCAGCGCGTGGCACGATGGTCCTAAACGGACCAACAGCCGAAAGGCGTTTGTGACTTGACTTGTAGATGTAGCCACCGCGCGTCTCTGTAATGTCCTAAACGGACCAACAGCCGAAAGGCGTTTGTGACAATATCTCAAAGCGGACATATCCGCGCCCGTATTCCTGTCCTAAACGGACCAACAGCCGAAAGGCGTTTGTGACGCTCGTGATCCCCATGCCAATAGGCACAGGGGAAAATGTCCTAAACGGACCAACAGCCGAAAGGCGTTTGTGACAAGTCGCGAACGGCGATCATCCACTCGCCAGCGTGGACAAGTCCTAAACGGACCAACAGCCGA
>CAYVKQ010000543.1:0-1922 GCA_964451945.1 uncultured Lentisphaerales bacterium | reverse complement strand
GCGCGCGGCCATCGACCGCTGCCTGGCGGCGGGAATCCCCGATCTCCTGGTCACCGTCGATTGCGGCATGGGCGCCACGGATCTGCTGGCTGAACTTCACGACCTGGGTGTCGGCCTGGTCGTCACCGACCACCACACGCTGGCGGGCGACTTTCCCGCCGGTTGCGTGATGGTCAACCCGCGCCACGGCGCCCCCCCGGCGGCCGGCGACCTCTGCGGCGCCGGGGTCGCCTTCCAGCTTGCCTGCGGACTCGTGCGGCGGCGCGGCGACCGCGACGACGAGCGCCGGCGCCTCGGCGCCTGGCTGGATGCCGTGGCCATCGCGACGGTGGCCGACGTCGTGCCGCTGCTCGGCGACAACCGCATCCTGGTCGCCTGCGGGCTGCGGCGGCTCAACGGCAGGCCGCGTGTCGGCCTGAGCGAACTGATGAAGAAGAGCGCCGTCTCCAACATCGCCGTCGGCAGCTACCATCTCGGCTTCGTCCTCGGCCCGCGGCTCAACGCGGCCGGGCGGATGGAGTCGGCCGAGGACGCCCTCCGGCTTCTGACCACGACCAACATCGACGAGGCCCGCCGGCTGGCCATCGTCCTCGACAACGCCAATGCGCTGCGGCGGCAGACGGAGGAGGAGGTCCTGGCCGAGGCGGAGGAGCAACTGGCGCAGTGGTTCGAAAGCCGCCGCCACGGCGCCGTGGTGGTGGGCGACGCAGGGTGGCACCCAGGGACGGTGGGGATCGTCGCGGCGCGGCTGCAGAGCCGCCACAACCGCCCCGCCGCCGTCATCGTCCGCGACGGCGCCGGCGGGGGACGCGGCTCGGTCCGCGCCGGCCACGCCCACAGCGCCTATGATGCCCTGGCCGCCTGCATGGAGCATCTGGAGCGGATGGGGGGACACGCCCGCGCCGCCGGGTTCAGCCTCAAGCCGGGGGCGTTCGACGCCTTCCGCGAGGCGTTCGCCGCCGCCTGCCAGGCCCAAGTCGGCGCGGTGGCGGTCCACCCCGTGCTGGCCGTCGACGGATGGCTGGCCGGGAGCGACATCGGTGGGCCGCTGCTGGAGGGGATCGGCCGTCTCGAGCCCTTCGGCGAGGGGCATCCGTCGCCCTGCTGGGGATTGCGCGGCGTCGTCCTGCGGAACAGGCCTTTCCCCATGGGTGCCGACGGTTCCCATCTGCGGCTCGAGTTGACCACGGCCGATGGATGCGCCCTGCAGGGCGTCTGGTTCCGCGGTGCCCGCTTCCTGCCGCAGTTGCCCGCCGTCGGCGTCGCCTTCGACATGGCGGGCGAAATCGTGGCGAACACCTACGGCGGGCAAACCACGCCACAGCTTGTCGTCCGCGACGCACGAATGCGTTCGTGACATGCGCCCAATGCCCGCGTTTCTCGGCGGGCATTGAAGGCGAACGGCCGCCGGGGCACCGCCACGGAGTTCCAAGCTGCCCTCGCCATCGAGCCGTTCGCCAGCCCGTTCCTCGGCCCCGTCGAGCCGGTCTTCCTGGAAGCCGAACGCCTCATCAGGCGCGTGGCGTGACCCAGCAACGCTCACGGGGTCACCGTGTGGCGCATGTGCCGTTCACTTGTCGGCGAGGGATGGCCACGATGGCGTCGACGCCGCAACTTGCATCCCATCCCAATTCAGCTTTGCAGGGCGAACTGCTGGAACAAGGCCAAGAAGAATTTCAAGAAGATGCTTGAACCGTGAACGCAAATGGTGTACGAATATCGTACATGTAGGGGCGAGAACCCGAGGCACCGAGGTAGAGGAAGTCATCAATGACGAAGCAACAGACACCAGAAGTCGCCGGATTTGGAGATCGGTTGGTACGACTGCGCAAGGCCGCCGGGTTCACGCAGCATGACTTGGCGACGCAGATCGGTGTATCAAGACGCGTCATTGCTTACTACGAGGGAGAAACCAAACACCC
>CAYVKQ010000542.1:0-1925 GCA_964451945.1 uncultured Lentisphaerales bacterium | reverse complement strand
GTTCCGTGATGTTGGTCACAACGATTGCGACCACCACCGTTTCGTTTGTGATAACCACGTCGGTCAGATTTGTGATGACGAGGGTTTCGATGGCGTTGGTCGGCGCGAGGTCGATGCACTTGGGAAGGAAGCGGACGAGTTGGTTGGAAACCGCGCCTCCAATGCGGTTGGTGACCGATCCGCTGATCAACAGGTCGCAGGGGAACCAGGTGAAGTTCGTCGCGATGCTGTCGAGTGGGAAAACGGCAAACTCCGCAAACCACGGCTGGTAGACCCCGTGCAGACCGTTGCTCAGGCTGTGGGTGGGGTCGACGGTGAGGATGCGCTGCTCGGCCGTGTGATACCACTGATGCGGCGCCGCAATGACAAAAACACCATTGCTCACTTCCGCTCTGCTGGGCGGAAAGGCGCCGCTGGGAATCTCGGCCCAATCGGGACAATTGGTGTAGGGCTCGGTCACGAACGTTCCTGGCGGGGCGTTGGTAAGAAAGGTCGCGCGATGGACGTTGCCGGTGATTTCGGCCGTGGGCAACCAATGGAATTCGGTAGTGGCCGATTCGGCCAAGTTGTCGAAGCGATCCTTGCCATTGGCGGGCCAGCAGACACCGACGATACTGTCGTCATTCGCGCCAACTTCCTCCCATATCCATTTGGCGTGCAGATGTCCGCTCCAGCCGTAGGGAACGGCGATTTCGTATTGCCCTTTTTCATCTGTCTTGTCTTGGCGAATCACAGTGTCATCGCCGCCGCGGGCGACGACATCGATCCCGTTCATGGCGGTGCGACACGTGCCGCAGACGACCTCGCCGGTCAGCACCAGGTCGGGCGGGATCCAGTAGTAGTCGCGCCCCTCTTCATCGGCGGCGAGGTTCTGATACTCGTGGGAGGCGCCGCTGCCGCCGGCGGCTTCGAAGAGGCTGTCGGGGTAGCGCGGATGGACCGGAGTGACCGCGACGCGTGCGCCGCTGTAGGGCCACCCCTGGTCGACGCCGATGCGGTACTCGCCATCCGCGTCGGTGAACACCTGTCCGGCCATGGGGAAGTCGAGCAGCACGTCCGCCACGGGCTTCCCACCCGCATGGCCGATCGTGATCCGACCCGAAATCGCCAGGTCACTCTCGCGCCAGACGAAGTCGGCGCCCGCGCGGCTGCCGGCGCCGGGGCGCCAGACGCGCCATTGCGGCGTGAAGCGGCCAGTGCGTGCGGCGGGCGCGACGGGCGTAATGCGGATCGGCCGGGTGTGCTGGCGGGCGGTGACGGTGTAGTCGCCGCCGTCGATCTGCGGCTGGTCCTCCTCGGCAGGTCCGCCCGTCAGTTCGAAGGAGACCCCCTCAAGCGGCTTGTCGTCGGCGCGGTTGCCGTCGAAGACCCGGCCCGCGAGGGTGACGAGGTTGGTGGCCGCCGCCGCGGGCGGGACGCGGGAATGGGGGTAGGTGACGCGGGTGGCGAGCGGCAGCGTCTGGTTGACCAGGAAGGCGCGCCGCTTCTCCTCGTCGGTCATGCGGGCGGCCTTGCGCAGCGCGGCGGCGGGGACGATGTCGAGCAGCACGTCGACCGTCGCCGGCAGGGCGTTGGTTTCGATCACGTCGACGGTTTCCGCTTCGGGGGCGTCCCAGACGGCGAGGAAGCGGAGACGGGTTACGCCGTCGAGAACCTCGGTGACGCGCGCGCTGCCGTCGGCATAGGCCATCTCGCGCACCAGCGCCGGCGTCTCGTTGGTGGCCGCGAGACGCCAGGTCACGCGGCCGTCGGCCGCTGTGCCGAGGGCCGACGGCGCGGCGTCGGCGCGGTCGAAGACGGCGTAATTGGATCCGGCCGTGTCGTCTCCTTCCTCGGCGTCGACGTCGTCATCGAGGGCGAGCACGAAGGCATTGGAGACGGTTGTCGCCTGCAGCAGGTCGGCGGTAAGCAGGCCAAGCGCGGCG
>CAYVKQ010000541.1:0-1928 GCA_964451945.1 uncultured Lentisphaerales bacterium | reverse complement strand
CGCCTACACCAAGCTGTACTACGGCAAACTGCGGCCGGGCATCCAGGTGGCCACCTTCCTGCCGAACGAATACGGGTTCCCAGCCCACGCCGACAAATGGCGATTCGATGTCGGCGGCTATTATCTCTACGGCGGCGACAACCGCAGCATGTACGGCGTGTGCCGCGTCTACCGGACGCTCTGGCCCGACCGTCCCGTGATCTGGCTCGCCAACGGGGCGGCGGAGACGGAGCACAACGCGGCGGCGCCGGTGCTCGGCGTCCGCTACCCGGTTCGCCCCATCACCGCCCGCTGGGACCGGTCGTACGCCGACAACCTCGGCGTCTGGCTCGCCGGCGCGGACCCCGGGTATTTCAGTTCCTGGAGCGCGTGGGGCAAGGAGGGGCAGTGCGTGTGGCTCTCGCCGGAAGGGCTCCATCCGGGACTGCCGCAGATCGATCACGCCGCCACCCTGGCGTTTGCCGGCACCAAGGCGGCCTACCAGCCGCCCGCGCTCCCGGACGCCGGCCGGGACCGCCTGGCGACCCTTTCGCCGACCGAGACGATCGGCGCGGACGACATTCTGAAGCCCCACGACGCCGCGGCGGCCGAAGCGGCCCGCCGCCTGCGCGCCGACCGGGAGACCTACCGCCGCGGCCATTTTCTCTTCGCGCTGTACAATCACGACACCGCCCGACTCTTCGCCGGACTCCCGCGCCACACCCCCCGCCACCCCGCGCTGCTCATCGGCCCGGTCTCCGCGCCGGCGTGCGGTTTTCTCACCGGCTTCGACGCCCTGCCCGATCTCGCCGCCCTCCCCTCGCTGCCGCAGGGACTGGAGGCGTACCGCCTCATCGGCGTCCGCTGCCCGCCCGACACCCCGGCGCGGATCGACGCCGCCGGATCCGCCATGCTGCGCGCGTGGCTGCGCGACACGCCCGGCCTGCTGCTGGTGGAAGGCGCCCTCCTGGCCGCGAACACGGACGGCGTTCCCACCGCCGCGCATCCCGAAGGCGAACCGTTGCCGCCGTGGCCGTGGGAGGGCGCGGTCGCCCCGCTGGCGGCAGGGAAGCGGGGGTACCGGCTGACCGGAAACGGGGCACAGGCGCTCAGCCAGACCGCGGACGGCGCGGCGGAATGGGTCCTGTGGCGCGACCCGGCGTGGCGGGGGGCGGTCGTCTTCGACAGCGGCGCCCCGGACAGAGAAACGGCCGAGGCGCGCCGCGTCCGTCTCAACGCCTTCCACCGGGAGACGGGGATCGGCATCGAATTCGGCACGGTTTTCAAACAACTGACGGGCGCGGCGGGCGGCACCTATGCCGTCGCCGTCTCCTACAACTCCGGCGTCACCAACCGCGTGGCGGGGATCGATCTGTTGACCGGCCTGGCGGATCAAGCGGCCGGTCCCGGACGGGAGAGCGTCCTGGCCGCGACGTCCTGCCAGACCGATTTTGTCGTGCTGCACGACGGCGTGCTCGTGTGGGGCGAGCGGCCGCTGCGGACGGCCGAGCGGATTTCCGGCGGGGTGCGCGTCGAAGCGGACGGCTGGGCGCGCGTCCGCGTCACGAACGACGCGCCCGACATCCGCCGCGCCGACGGCACGCCGCTGCCGGCCGTTGCCGGGGATCCCTGCGCGTGGCTCTTCGACCCCGACGCCGCCGAGGGCGTGGCCGTGTTCCCCGCGGACGCGCCGGACGCACCCGCGCTCCACTACTTCAGGGCCACCGGAGCGGTGACGGTCCGCGCGCGCAAGGCACCGCCGCCTTCCGAGTGATTCGTTCGCGTGCCGCCTTGACCGGCACCATTGAGTAATTCAATACTGACTATCTGGCCGTCTGGCCGAAAAGGAGGGGGCGATGACGAGGCGCACGATGCGGATGCTTGCGGGAGCGGCGGCGGCGCTCTCCCTGTTGGCGCCTGGCACGGCGCGCGCGGAGGAGGACTTCGCG
>CAYVKQ010000540.1:0-1936 GCA_964451945.1 uncultured Lentisphaerales bacterium | reverse complement strand
GGGCAGTTTCTCCGTCGGGATCGCAAATATGTTTTCGCCCTTTTTGAGCCGGAAGACGCGCACGTCGAGGACGTCGTTCAGCGCGTTGCGGAGGCGGCACTCGAGCGCGTCGGCGCCGGCCTTGCCGACGACGGCGCGGAACGGGAAGAAGTGCGAAACGGCGGCGAAGGAATCGCGCTCGATGTCGGAGGCGAACTGGATTTCCGCCCCGGGCTCCTCGCCCTGCACCCAGCGCACCACGTTCCAGAGGAAGGCGCTGCGGCTCTCGTACATGCCGCGCCACAGGAGCGACCAGCCGGGAAGATTGTGGTTGATTGTGGCGATGCGGCCCTTGCCGAAACGCGCGCAGGTGAGGAGTTCGTCACTCTTCGTGAGTCCGGGGGCGGGCTGTCGGGCTGTCGGGGAGACGACCCCGGGCAGCTCGGCCACGGGCACGGTGGCCGCGAGCGCCTGGCGTGCCGCCGGGTCGTTCGGGATCATCCGAAGGAAGTTGCCCACGAACGGCGCCCAACCGATCGTGACCAGGCCGAGACCTTCGTCCCGCACGCGGCGGAGCAGCTCGTAGCGGAAGCTCGCCGGCATATCGCCCACGCCGAAACCGTGGATGACGACGATATCGGGATTTTTAGCGAGCAGCGTCTCGAACTGGCGGCGCTTGTCGAGGTGCGTGCCGAGCGACAGCGGGTCCTCGTAGATGCCGGTGGCGCCGAAATTGCCGGGGAACCACAGGGCTTCGGTCTCAAAACGCTGCGTGTATTCGACCAGATCGCGCACGGTCGTCCCGAAGCCCGGCATGAAGAGGATTTTCGGCACTTTGCCCGCGACGCGCTCGCCCCACGGCAGATGCGTGGTCTTGTAGGCGTCCTTGACGAAGTTGTGGCGGTGCCAGCCGTTATGGCCGTCGTACTGCTGCGGAGGAGTGAGGTCATAAGTTCCGGCGAGCGGGAGCGGCACGGGCTTGGCAGCGGCGATCACGGCTGGGTCGGTGGAGGCGAGATCTTCCACAGCGAGTTCGAAGGAGACGTCGCGCATCTTGTCGCGCAGCTCGCCGAGGACCTTCACGGAGGCGAAGGATCCGTCGAAGGCCGCCAGCTCGTTCGTGAAGGAGGCGCGTGTCTGCGCGAAGAGCTTCTTTGCGGCGTCGCTCTTCGCGGTCGAGATGCGGGGCGCCATTCCCGTTTCAAGCCCGGTGAACTCCTTTTCGATCGCGTCGCGCTGGGCGTTGAGATCGGAAGCGTGCGTCCCCGTGGTGTCGTGCACGTAGACCTGCCCGTTGATGGAGATGCCCCAGACCGTGTTGAGGCGCTGCTCGAGCATCGCGAGCACCTTTTTCGCGTCGGGCTTGGAGCCGTCGGAGAAGTAGAGATAGCCGAACTTGTTGGCCGAAACGCCCGAACCGCCCGGCGCGGATGTGGAGAATCCCGCGCCCCAACCCAGCGCGCCGAACCGGAAACGCGAGTGGTTGAAGGTCCAGACGTCGCCCGGATTGGGGCCCGGCCGCCCATGCATCGCGCTCCAGGGGACGAAGATCTCGAGCTCCCAGCGGTCGGCGAAGATCTTCGCGGCGGCGACGACGCCTCCGGTCGTCCAGTCTTCGTGCATGTTGGCGCCGTCCATCCGCCAGGCGGTGTCGAACTTGCCGAGGCAGTTGACGATGAACTTGTAGTAGCCGATGCCGGCGGCATCGGGGTCGTAGTAGATTTCGGCGCAGTCGTCGAGCCAGATGTCGCCCTGGTTGTTCTTCTTGCAGTTCATGCGGAGCTTCTGGGGCTGGTCCTCCCAGTTGCGGATGCCCGTGGTGACGCCCTTCGCGTCGTAGACGATCATGCAGTCCGTCTTCGTGTTGGTGACGCGCCGGGGGTTGGGTACGAGGTACTCGTAGTAGTCGGAATGCGGAACGGCGTCCTTCCAGCAGGCATCGTCGAGAACACCGTCG
>CAYVKQ010000539.1:1416-1947 GCA_964451945.1 uncultured Lentisphaerales bacterium | reverse complement strand
CCCGACGCCGAGAATTTTCTGCAGCTCTTCTACGGACCGAACCAGTCGCCCGGCCCCAACCGCAGCAACTACCGCCACGAGGCGTACGATGCGCGCTACCGACAGGCGCTCGCCGCCGCACAGCCGGCGGAGCGACTGCGCCTGATGCGCGAGATGCAGGCGATCATCCGCGAGGACTGCCCCTGGATCTTCATCCATTTTGCCCGCGCCTACAGCCTCGGGCATCGGCGCGTGCACCACTACCGGCCTCACGACTTTCCCTACGGGATGGAAAAATACCTGCGCCACCGGTGAACGCCCGGGCCGGGTGGCTCATTCGTCGGCGAACACCAGGGAGAGGTCGGCCAGGGCCAGCGTGCCGGTGAAATCGGCCTCGATCCGGTAGCGGACCCGTTCGGTCTGCGCCCGGACATGGGGCTTCTTGATGTCCATGATCCGCCGCGCCTCCTCCCAGGTCTGCACACGGCTCAGAGGCAGGTCGTAATTGATGACCATCCGCTCGCGCGCCCGGCCGCCCTCCGTCTCGTGTTC
>CAYVKQ010000539.1:1095-1406 GCA_964451945.1 uncultured Lentisphaerales bacterium | reverse complement strand
ACGACCTTGACCGTGCCGATGAAGTCGGCCCCCCGCCAAACCTGGAGCCGGGCGCGCAACCGGCCTTCGGCGACCCCGTTGAGCACCCATTCCGGCGCATCGAGCCGCCACTGCGCGCGTCGGTCATGGACGATGTGCAACCGGGGCGACGGCCCGGTGAAATCGCTCTCGACGGCCAGGTGCTGGACCTCGGGGCGCGACAGCCGGTAGCACCATCCCGCCAGCCGGCTTTCCTGCAGGCCATAGGGAAGCGGCGGCAGCAGGTTGCCGGTCAGATCCGACGGCACCACCGCCTCGCGCGCCGGCAGGGG
>CAYVKQ010000539.1:0-1085 GCA_964451945.1 uncultured Lentisphaerales bacterium | reverse complement strand
CGCGCCCGTTCGGTGCAGCCCGACGGCGGCCGCGACGCCGCCCATCAACGCCGCCGCCAGAATGCCCCCGACCGCCGCCCGGCGCCAGCGGCGGTTGCTGGTGACCAGCGCCGCCAGGTCGCGCGAGAGGGTGACGTCCTGCGCCATCTGCGCCGCGCTGTCGGCCGGATCGAACTCCAGCTGGTCGCGCACCGGCTGCCGCAGCAGCAACGGATCGCGGTTGAGCAGCGGCATGACGGCCTCCTCGAGCCCCGCCGCCCGGACGGCAGCGCGCAGCGCCTCGTAGTCGAACGGCACGCGCCGGAAGCGGACGACCTGCTCGTCGCTATCGAACAGGCAGTAGCTGGCGCGGGGATCCCCGTCGCGCGGATACCCGACCGAACCGACATTGACGATGAAGCGCTTGCCCTCCTCCAGCACGAAATCCTCGGGCGGCAAGGGGTGCGGCACTCCGCTGGCGCCGCGGACGAACAGGCCGGCGCGGTGCGTGTGCCCGACGAACACGAGCGGGTCGGGTGTCGCCTCCCAGGTGGCGGTGGTGTCCCCCGGGTCGACCAGGTAGCGGAAAGCGCCCGGCTGCCCCAGATCGCCATGCACGCAGGTGAACCCCTCGCCCGTCAGCGACAGCGCCGCCGTGGACAGAAAATCCTTGGCGCGCTTCGAGACCTGGTTCGCGCTCCATTCCACCAGGATGCGGGCCTGGCGGTTGAACCGCTCGGGCGTCATCTTGCCGCACACGACGGCATCGTGGTTGCCCATGACGAAGGCGTCGACATGACGGTAGAGCGAGGCCAGCACTTCGCGCGGCTGCGGCCCGTAACCGACCACATCCCCCAGGCAGATGATGCGCTGCGCGCCGAGACTCGTCAGATCGGTGAGGACCGCCTTCCAGGCCGGTAGATTGGCATGAATGTCGGACACGATGGCGTAGCGCATGATGCCGCAGCATAACACTTGCCTTTCACCGCTGTAAAAGCTAATTTTCGCCTATGACAAGCAAGCCCCCTTCCCCTCCCACGGCCGCCCCGCATGCCGAAGGCCGCCTGGCCGCCTGGCTGCAGAAAGCCTTTTTGAAGGCCTTCGGC
>CAYVKQ010000538.1:0-1951 GCA_964451945.1 uncultured Lentisphaerales bacterium | reverse complement strand
GTTGCTGTTATCCACAAGGCTGTTGTTCGTCACGAAAATCGTCGCGCCTGCAATATTATCGCCGTCCTTGACGCACACGCCGTTGAAGCTGTTCGAGATGATGTTGTTCGCAATCGTGACAACGTAAGGCAGCGAGACGCCGCGGATGCGGATGCCACCCCGGTCACCGTCGCCGCTGGTGTTCGCGTTCAGGATCGTGTTGTACGAGCAGACGCCCCCGCCGATCGGGCCGCCGAGTTTTATCGCTTCGTTGTATGTGGTGTCAATCCGGTTGCTCGCGATGTTGATGCTCCCGGCCCCCGTCAGTTGCACAGCGTTGAAAGCCATGTCTGTGAACTCGTTGTCCTCCACGGTAAGCGACCGCACGCTTGAGACGACCAGCGCGTTGAGGCCGATGTCCGCGAACTTGTTCGCTGTGAAGCTGACATCGCCGCACAGGTTCGCAGAATAGATCTGAATCGCGTCATCACCAACTGTCTTGGCGTCGACCAGGTTGTTCCTGAAGACAATGCCTGCATCCAAGGGCAGGACGCCGGATTTCATCGTGTACCCGGTTCCTGCAAATCTGAAACCATCAATCACAAGGGTGGGCGCACCCGTCAGGCTGCCCACCGTGATCTGGGCGTTCGAAATGACCGACTCGGCGGCACGCGCGGCGTATCCCGCAACGCCCGCATTGGCCCCCAGCAACGTCACGGACTTTGTAATCGTCGTGCCGGCGTACGTGCCCGCCGCCACGTTGACCGTCCCGCCGACCGCGACGGCGTCAACGCCGCCCTGCACGGTGGCGAAGGCGTCCTGGCCCCAGACGTGCCCGCCGCAGGAGGCTGACGTGTAGTCGTCGTCGACGTAGGCGAGGTAGACGACCTCGAACGCGCCGATGTCGGGGGCGTTGCCCTGGTCACGCGGCACGCCGCGCTGATCATAGGTTGTCGCTCCGGCCGCGCCGCCGTTGATGGCCGGACTGCCGGCGAGCAGGGCGTGGGTCGGCGTCGGCCCGCCGTTGTCGGCAAGGGCGCCGAGCATCGCGTCCTGGTCCACGAGGTTGTTCGAACCGCCGGGGATCGTGCCGTTGACGTTGTCGGTGGTTATTCCGGAGAACTGGTCGGTGTTGCCGCAGATGATGCTGTTGGCAATTGTGCCGCTGGCGCCGTTGGGGTAGAGTCCACCGCCCTTGGATGCCAGAGTGCCAGAGGCCGTATTCAACGTCATGGTGACGTGATCGAGAGCAACAACCGTTTCGGAGTTAAAGGCGCACCCACCGCCGTTCTTGGCCGTATTTCCGCTGATCGTGCCATTTATCATGACAAGATCGCCTGCACCGATGAAGACCGCTCCGCCATTGCCATTGACGGCTGTGTTGCCGGAGAAGGCGCATCCGTCTAAAACGACTGCTTCGTAGAGTCCCAGATTTGCGACGGCACCGCCATTGCCGCTTGTCGCCACGTTATTCTTGAGTACGCAGTCATAGGCGGCGAGCGTGGCAGCCATATCGATACCCGCCTGTACATAAATGCCGCCGCCGTCCGCTGCCGCGCCGTTTTGTATCGTCAGCCCCGTGATCGCGACGTCGATGTCGCCGTCCACAAAGAAGACGCTGCCCGCCGCGCCGCCGTCGACGATCGTCGCCGCCGCGCCAGCGCCGATGATGTTCAGGCTCTTGTCAATGTAGACGTTCTCGACGTACGTTCCCGCCGCGATGTTGACCGTGCCGCCATCGCCAACCGCATCCACGCCGTCCTGGATCTCCGCAAAGGCGTTGTATCCCCAGATGTGTCCACCGCTGTTTTCGGCCGTGTAGGTTCCGTCGACCCAGACGGCGACCGGCACGTTCGGGAAGGAGGAATAGATACCATCGTTATCAAACACTTGGTAGCCGGCCACGGTGGTGATGGAGAGTCCGCTGTGGCCGTTGGTGTCGATCACGACCGACTGGCCGGCGGCGAGCGTG
>CAYVKQ010000537.1:0-1953 GCA_964451945.1 uncultured Lentisphaerales bacterium | reverse complement strand
AAATGCTGAAATGGGTTACGGAGACGCTGCAGGCCGCCAGCATGGGGCCGACGGCCTTGCCGCTGGCGTTCCTGATGGGCCTGGTCAGTGCACTGGCAAGCGCCTGCTGCACCTTGCCCACGATGGGCATGTTGGTGGCCTACTCGGGTACACGTCAGGACGTCGACCACCGCGCTTCGCTCTCCACGGCCGTCTGGTTCCTGGTCGGCACGACGCTCGCCCTGATCATCCTTGGTTTCGTGGCCGGACTGATCGGGCAGGCGGCGCAGGCGTTTCTGGGACGGCATTGGAAGCTGTTCGCGGGGGTCGTGGCGGTGTGGTTCGGGTTGGCGGCGTTGAGAATGCTGCCGTTCAAGCTCCCGAGTCGCGCACGCCAAGAGGGCGGCGCTCCGGCTGCGGGCGGCAAGCTGGGCGCGGTTCTGGGCGGCCTGTTTCTGGGCGGCGGCGTGGCGGCCGTCTCCTTGCCCTGCAATCCGGGCATCTACATCGTCATCGGCACCAGCATTCTGATGGGCAAGGCGCTCTGGGGCATGGTCCTGATGGCCGCCTTCGGGGTCGGCTTCAGCCTTCCCCTGGCCGCCATTCTTTTCGGCGTATCCTTCGGCAAGGCATCGCTCAAGATGCGGAAGGCGGATGCCGGAATACGCGTCGTGGCGGGTGTGTTGCTGGTCGGCGCGGGGCTTTATCTGCTGGGAACGTTCTGAGTGTAGACTATGGCAAGTAAATCGAAGATCTTGTTTGTCTGCACCGGGAACTCGTGCCGTAGCCAGATGGCCGAGGGCTGGGCGCGCGCGCTCAAGGGCGACGTCATCGAGGCCTACTCGGCCGGCATCGAAACGCACGGGCTGAACCCGAACGCGGTGAAGGTGATGGCCGAGGCGGGCGTTGACATTTCCGGGCATCTGTCAAAACTTCTCGATGCGCTCGCCGACGGGGATTTCGGCTTTGTTGTCACGGTTTGTGACCATGCCCACGAGAGCTGTCCGATCTTCCCCCGCAAAACCAAGGTCGTGCATATGGGATTCGACGATCCGCCGCAGCTTGCCCGGGAACTGAAAACGGACGAGGATAAATTGAATTGCTACCGCCGTGTCCGCGACGAAATCAAGGCGTTCATCGAGACGCTGCCGGAAGGGTTGGGGTAAAATGAGCGACAAACAAAAACTTCAAATCGGGTTCTTTGATAAATACCTGACGGTCTGGGTCGTGCTATGCATGATCGCCGGCGTGCTGATCGGCCGGTTTCTCCCGGGCGTTCCGGCCTTCCTCGGCCAATTCGAGTATGCCAAGGTCTCCATTCCGATTGCCGTGCTCATCTGGGTGATGATCTGGCCGATGATGATGAAGGTGGATTTCGCCAGCATCAAGAATGTCGGCCGAAACCCGAAAGGGCTGTATGTCACCTGGGTGACCAACTGGCTGATCAAACCGTTCACGATGTTCGGCATCGCCTCGTTCTTCTTCTACGTGGTTTTCAAAAACCTCATCCCGGCGGAACTGGCCAAGGACTATCTAGCCGGTGCGATTCTGCTCGGCGCCGCGCCCTGTACCGCCATGGTCTTTGTCTGGAGTCACCTCACCCGTGGCAACCCCGCCTACACCGTCGTGCAGGTGGCGACCAACGACTTGATCATCCTGCCCGCCTTCGTTCCGATTGTCGCGCTTTTGCTGGGCATCGGCGGCATCCGGGTTCCGTGGGATACCTTGTTCCTTTCCGTCGGGCTGTTCGTCGTCATTCCGCTGGCGGGTGGCGTGTTGACGCGCGTGCATGTCATCAAGGCCAAAGGTTTGGATTACTTCAACCAAACGTTCATTCCGAAGTTCAGCAACGTGACCATCGGCGGACTCCTGCTGACGCTCGTTCTGATTTTCTCCTTCCAAGGCGACGTGATTCTGAGCAACCCGCTGCACATCGTGCTGATCGCCGTGCCGCTGATCATCCAGACCTACCTC
>CAYVKQ010000536.1:0-1954 GCA_964451945.1 uncultured Lentisphaerales bacterium | reverse complement strand
TGTGAAGAAAGGTTTTATGGTCATCAGTATCCCATTCCCGGTTGTGCGTGGCAAGGTAATCAGGAATGTACCGCCGGCCACCGCCAGTGTCGGCGCCGCCGCTGACGCGCCAAGCGGCGAGGGCGGCGGCCCGGCGGCGCACTGCGTGATCAGGCGTGCGCGAAACATGGACCGCTTGCCGCTTGCAGGCCGATCGGTTAAAGTGGCCGCGATCCGCCGCTTGGCGCCTCTCCACCGGACACAGCAACAGGAGCACATGAACGCGATGAAACGTTCCTCCACTCCCCCGACCCCCGATCCGCGCCACATCGCGCACGGGCGCGAGATCCCGACCGAGAGTTACAGCGACCAGCCGTATGTGGTGCGAACCGGCGACGGCGCCTGGCTCTGCTGCCTCACGACCGGTCCGGGTCACGAGGGCGCCGCGGGCCAGCACGTGGTCACGCTGCGCAGCACCGACCGCGGCGAAAGCTGGTCGGCGCCGGTCGCGGTCGAGCCGGACGACGATCCGCGCGAAAACTCCTACGCCGTGATGCTCGCGGCCCCCTCGGGCCGGATCTTCATCTTTTACAACCACAACACCGACAACGTGCGCGAAGTCCGCCGCCACGACGGCCAGGGCGTGTTCACCCGTGTCGACAGCCTCGGCCATTACGTCTTCAAGATCAGCGACGACCACGGCCGCACATGGTCGCGCGCCCGCTATGACATCCCGGTGCGCGCCTTTCAGTGCGACCGCGACAACGTCACCGGCGGCGCGCTCCGGTTTTTCTGGAACGTCGGCCGACCGCTGATCCTCGACGGCCGCGTTTACGTCCCGCTGCACAAGGTCGGCCGCATGGGGCGCGGCTTCTTCGCGCAATCGGAGGGCGCGCTGCTGGCGAGCGACAACCTCCTTTCGGTGCGCGATCCGGCGGAGGCCCGCTGGGAGACGCTCCCCGAGGGCGAGTGCGGCCTGCGCGCGCCGCCCGGCGGCGGTCCGATCGCCGAGGAGCAGAGCGTGTGCGCGCTGGCCGACGGCTCGCTCTATTGCGTCTACCGCACCATCGCCGGCTACCGCGCCGAGTGCTACAGCCGCGACGGCGGCCGCATCTGGACGCCGCCGCGCTACGCCTGCTTCACCGACGGCCGCCCCATGAAACACCCGCGCGCCGCCACCTTCGCCTGGCGCTGCGGCAACGGCCGCTACCTCTGCTGGTTTCACAATCACGGCGGCCGCTTCATCGGCGAACGCGACGACGCGCTGGAAACCGCCTACGAGGACCGCAACCCCGCCTGGCTGTGCGCCGGCGTCGAGGTCGACACCCCCGCCGGACGCGAGATCGCCTGGTCCGAACCGGAGATCGCGCTCTACGACGACGACCCCTACGTCCGCATGAGCTACCCCGACCTGATCGAAGAGGACGGCCGCACCTTCATCACCGAGACGCAGAAGAACAGCGCCCGGGTCCATGAGATCCCCGCCGCCCTGCTTCAGGGGATGTGGGGAACCCTCGAAGCGCAGCTTGGTCTGCGCACCGCCCCCCCCGGCGGCGACGCGCTGCCGGGATGCCTGCTCGCGCTGCCGGAGGACGCCGCGCCGCTCCCCGCCGCGGCGCCGCTGCCGCCGCTGCCCCCGTTCCGCATGCGCGATCACCACGCGCCCGACTTCCGCGGCCGGGACACGGGCGCCGGCGTCACGCTCGAACTGCTGCTCGCGCCGCCCGACCGGCGCACCGGACGCATCCTGCTCGACACCCGCGACGCCGCCGGCAGCGGCTTTGCGCTGACGACCGCCGCCGGCGGCGCGCTGGAACTCACGCTCTGCGACGGGCAGACGCGCACGCACGCCCCGCAGCCCGCGCATTCGCCGCGCAGCTCCGCCTGCTTTGCGCCAAGCTTCAAAACGCCCTTAGGGCATGACCGCACGCAGCAGCCGCATCCGCGGCATTTCGCGGCGTCGATCGTCGCGGCG
>CAYVKQ010000535.1:0-1954 GCA_964451945.1 uncultured Lentisphaerales bacterium | reverse complement strand
GCGTCGCGCTTGACTTTCCGCCGGTTCTTGGGAACACTCTGTTTCAACAAACGGGCGCTTCGTCCGATCGGATCACACGCAGAAACAGGAGGTGTTTTACCATGGCTACACGGAAACTGAAGATGGGGATGGTCGGTGGCGGCATCGGCGCGTTCATCGGGCCGGTCCACCGGATGGCGGCGACGCTCGACAACCAGGCCGAGCTGGTCGCCGGGTGCTTCTCCTCCACCCCGGAAAAGTCGATCGAGTCGGGGGCCGCCTACTTCCTCAACCCGTCGCGCGTCTATGGAACGTACCAGGAAATGATCGAGCGGGAATTGGCGCTCCCCGATGAAGAGCGGATCGACTTCGTCTCGATCGTCGTCCCCAATGTCGCCCACTTCCCCATCGCCATGGCGTTTCTCAAGGCGGGTTTCAACGTCGTCTGCGACAAGCCGATGACCGTCTCGCTCGCGCAGGCCAAGGCGCTGCAGCGGCAGGTGGCGCAGTCGAAGAAGGTCTTCGTGCTCACCCACAACTACACTGGCTACCCGATGGTCAAGGAGGCCAAGGCGATCGTCGCCTCGGGCAGGCTGGGGCGCATCAACAAGATCGTGGCCGAATTCCCGCAGGGGTGGCTGGCCAACCTCATCGACGGCAAGGGCGGCGGCATCGCCATGTGGCGCATGGACCCCAAGGTCGCGGGCGGTTCGAACTGCATGGGCGACCTTGCCACGCACGCGCACAACCTCATCCGCTACATCACCGGCCTCGAAATCGCCGAAATGTGCGCCGACCTCACTTCCTTCATCCCCAAGGCCAAGCTCGACGACGACGGCAACCTGCTGGTCCACTACACCAACGGCGCGCGCGGCATCCTCCACGCCTCGCAGATTTCGGCCGGCGAGGAGAACCCCCTGCGCATCTGCGTCTACGGCACGCGCGCCGGGATCGAATGGCGGCAGGAGGATCCCAACTACCTCTGGCTCAAGGATCCGGCGGGGACGGTCACCCGCTTCTCGCGCGGCAACAGCAACCTGTGCGCCGCCGCGCAGGCGAACACCCGCCTGCCGTGGGGGCATCCCGAAGGGTTCATCGAGGCCTTCGCCAACGTCTACCGCGAAGCCTTCAAGGCCATCCGTGCGGAACGCACCGGCAAGAAGGTCCCGGCCATCGACGCCCCGGGCGCCGAGGACGGCGTCGCCGGCCTGCGCTTCCTCGAAACCATCCTCGCCTCGGCGAAGTCCAGGGCGAAATGGACCAGGATGAAGGCCTGATACGTAACAGCCACGGGGCGTGGTATGCTCTTCGACACCCGGATCGGAACCGGGCACACATGAAAAACATCCTCAAGCACGCCCATCGCCGCTTCCTGCTCAAGCCGCAGTGGCTGATTGCCGGCGCGTTTCTGGCCGCGATCCTGATCGGCGCCGCACTGCTGTGCCTGCCGCCCGCGACCGCCGCGGGACGGCGGACCGACCCGCTGACCGCGCTTTTCACCGCGACCAGCGCCTGCTGCGTCACCGGCCTGGCGGTCGTCGATACCGGTACGCACTTCACGCTCTTCGGCCAGGCGGTCATCCTCGCCCTGATCCAGATCGGCGGCATCGGCATCATGACCCTCGGCACCTTCCTGCTGGTCCTCACCGGACGGCGCCTGAGCGTGCAGAACGAGTTCGTGCTGATCAACGCCTTCGGCATCGAGGATGTGCGCGGCCTGCCGTCGCTGCTGCACCGCGCGCTCCTCTTCACGTTGGTTCTGGAAGGCACGGGGACGGCCCTCCTCGCCTGGCGCTATATCGAGCGGGGATTCGCGCCCAGGCAAGCGCTCTATTACGGTTTCTTTCACGCGGTCAGCGCCTTCTGCAATGCGGGATTCTCGCTTCATGCTGATTCCCTGGTTTCCTGGCAGGAGGATCCATTCTATGTGCTGTCGACCGCCGCATTGATCATCTTCGGCGGCCTGGGATTTCTG
>CAYVKQ010000534.1:0-1956 GCA_964451945.1 uncultured Lentisphaerales bacterium | reverse complement strand
GCCCATCGACGCGCTGCGCGCCGCCCTGAACCGCCAGAACGCCTATCTGGGCGGGACGGACGACCGGGAACAGGAAGCGACCGGATCTGCTCCCGATGCCAAAGCGGAGACGACACGGAAGGCAGACGCCGGCGCCAGCCATTGACCTCGACGGCGCTCGCAGAAGCCAACGGCTCGCCGGAGACGCCTACTGGGAATACGTCGGCATGACAGCCGAGAAAGCGCTGGCGGTTCTGGCGGCTGATCAGAAACGGACCGTCAAGACGTTGCGGGATGATGCGTGGCACTACGCCGATGCGGCATCCGTGGTCGATTACGGTGCGCTGGAATGTCGCCTTGTGCGACTGCTCGATCACCGCTTCGAAGAACTGCCCATGGACGGTGACGATCCGCTGGCGGCGTTCGAAGCCGGGGCGGCGCGCGAGGCGGAGGACGATGGCATACGGGAACGCCTGGCCGATCTGCGCCGCTTCCTGGAGGCGAACCGCACCATCCGCGACGCCGAAACCCTGCTGCATCTGTGCGGCCGTCGGGACGCGCTGCTGGTGGACGAACGCGGTCGCCAGGCGTGGTTTCTGGAGCAGCTTGGCAAGGGACGGCTGCCCGTGCGCGCGCACCCGTGAGGCGGTGAAATGGCCGGGGGATAGACAAGGGATTCGGCAAATGCGACGTTTTCCCGCGGGGTAGGGGAAACGGGCATCGCGAGAATGCCCTTGCGGTTAGATGTCGAAATGATGCAACCCCTGCCCGACTTCGCGTTCCATGCCCGGGAGCCGGATCGATGCCGTGGAGCCAACCGGGATTTCGACGTCCACGGTGAGTCCGCCCCCCGTGCGTTCCCAAGCCACGGAAGCGCGCCCGTAGGGTGTTTCCAACGAATAGGAGGCCGAAGCCAGTTTCGCGGGCATCTTCGGGGCGACCACGATGTGACGGTATCCGGGCTTGTCCAGGTTCGGCGCAAGCCCCGCGACATGGCGGTAGAACCAGACGAAGCCGCTGCCGAAAATCGGATGGTTGTGGGAATGGGCTCCGTCCCAGTACTCCCAAAGCGTCGTCGACCCTTTGGCAATCCAATTGCCTATGGACGGGATGTCGTCCTTGTCCATGATTTCATAGGCGAGGTCGGTCCGCCCGTTCTCGGCCAGTACGGAGAAGAGCATCGCCGTGGAAATCATGCCGCCATCGGTATGTCCGCCCGCGGCCGCAATGTCCCCTTCCAGCGCCTTGACGACGCGCCCCCGGCGTTCTTCGGGCATTCCCATGGCAAGCGCGAAGACATTGCCGCCATTGGGTCCGTAGGATCCGGTTTCCTCATTGTAGAAACGCTTATGGAAGGCCTTGCGAATGGCTTCCTCGCGAGCGGCGAGACAGCCGGCTTCCGCCGTTCGTCCGATGATGGAAGCCGTTCGTCTGGCAATATCGACGCAACGCCAGTAGTACCATGTGTGAACGATGACGCGGGGGATTTCCGCCGCAGCGGGAATCCAGTCGCCAAGATTCTGCCAGGGGCTGGTCGGATCTTTCTTTTCAACGATGTCGTCCGTCGCCCAGGTGTCGAGGTAGCGGATGTACCCGAGCATCGCGTCGAAATTGTCTTCAAGAACCTTCCGGTCGCCGCAGGCTTCGTAGAAGGTCCATGGCATGACGGCGATGGCGGCCCCCCATGCAACGCCACCGCCCGCGCCAGGTTGCCAGGGGGCTGAATTGGGAACATGGCCCGTGTCGGGATTCGCCGCGCCGCGGATGTCGGCCAGCCACTTGTTGTAAAGAGCGGAGGCGTCGAAATTCGCCAGGGCGGCCGGCATGCAGAGCGCGCCGTCGCCCGTGTAGGGCGTGCGTTCCCGATGCGGACAGTCGCTGGCAATCGAGCCATGGAAGTTGTCGAGCTGGGTTCGGACGTAGGCTGCTTGCAGTTTGTTGAAGAGTTCGTTCGAACACGAGAACCGCGAAATGCAG
>CAYVKQ010000533.1:0-1962 GCA_964451945.1 uncultured Lentisphaerales bacterium | reverse complement strand
TTTACCGAGAGCGACACGCGCGACCTGCATGTGGCGATCAACTGTGACAGGCACAACTCGTACACCTACTCGCACACGCCAATCTCTCCACGGGGGAGGTATCCGGTTAAGACGAAGTGTGCGACGAAGCGTAGAACGACGAAGCGTGCGACGAAGCGCAGCGTGGCCTGGAGGGACGACCTCCGTGTCGTCTGCGGTCGTCTGCCCCTGCCGCCATGCAGTGGGGCCGACGTTGCACGGCGGCCAAGCCGCGACCCGCCGCCACGCAGTGTCGGCGCCACCCCGATTCGTGTGCATCCGTGTGCATCCGTGGTTCCACCTCTCCCCCGCGGCGGCCAGAACTGGCGAGACCCGCCGCCACGCCGAGGACGGCGGGCTCCAGGCTGGCGAGGCACTCGCCAGCAGGTGGGGCGAGGCGTCCTCGCCGAGCCGCTTCCCTTCCACCCCGATTCGCGTCCATTCGCGTTCATTCGCGGTTTTCCCCATCCCGCGGATCGGCTATAGTGGGGGCATGGAAAACAAAGCGGGCAAAGGGGAATGGATCTACGGGCGGCGGCCGGTCGGCGAGGTGTTCGCCGCCGGACGGCGCCACGTCTTCGAACTGGTGCTGGCGGCGGAGGGACGCGAGACGCCCGAGCAGGCGCAGGTGCGCGCCGCCGCGGCGCGCGCGGGGGCGGCCGTGCGCCATGCCGACCGGCGCGAACTGGATGAGATGTCGCAGAACGGCAACCACCAGGGAATCGCCGTGAGGACCGGCGGCTTCCCCTATGCCGGGCTGGACAATGTTGCCGGCCTGGTGGAAAAGCGGAAGGATGCCTTGATCCTGATCCTCGACCATCTGGAGGACCCGCAGAACCTCGGCTCGCTGCTGCGCACCGCCGACGCGGCGGGTGTCCATGCGGTCGTGATCCCCGAAGACCGCGCCGTGGCGGTGACCCCGGCCGTCGTGCGCGCCTCGGCCGGCGCCTCCGAACACCTGCGTGTCGCCCGGGTGGTCAACCTGGTGCGCGCCATGGGCGTGTTGAAGGAGGCCGGCCTCTGGACCGTGGGGCTCGACACCGAGGGCGACGATGTGCGCCCTTATACGGCGATCGACTTCACCGGGCGGACCGGCATCGTCGTCGGCAGCGAGGGCCATGGACTCAAGCGGTTGACGCGCGAGGCGTGCGACTTCATCGCCCGCCTGCCGATGCAGGGGGCGGTCGCCTCGCTCAACGCGGGCGTCGCCGGCGCTATCTGCCTCTACGAGGCGCTGCGCCAGCGCGGCGCGTAGCGGCGGACGGAGGGCGGCGATGGACGAGGTGGTCTTGCGGCCGATCAGGGTTTTCCATTGCGAGTCGCGCTATCGCTATGAGGCGGCGCGGCAGGGCACACTCGCGGACAATCGCGGGGAGGTGCGGCTGGAGCCGGGATGCCGCTATGAAGAGGCGTTGCGCGATCTGGCCGGTTTCTCACATGTGTGGCGGATGCGGGCGAGGAGTTCGTCGCGCTTGCGCTCCATCTGTTCGCGCGTGCGGGCCTCGACGTTGAGGCGGACGAGCGGCTCGGTGTTGGAGCAACGGACGTTGAACCACCAGTCGGGGTACTCGACCGAGACGCCGTCGAGTTCGAACACCTTGCCGTCCGCATAGGCGGCCTTGATGTCTGCCAGAATGGCCTTGGGGTCGCCGCTGACTTCGGTGTTGATTTCGCCGCTGGCGCGGTAGACGCGCAGCGGGGCGACGAGCTCCGAGAGCGGCTTGCCGGCGCGGCTGACGATGTTGGCGAGCGAGAGGATGGCCAGCGCGGACGACTCGGTGGTGTAGTTGTCCCTGAAATAGTAGTGCCCCGAAAGCTCGCCCGCGAAGAGCGCGTCGTGCTCGCGCATCTGCTGCTTGATGAAGGCGTGGCCGACGCGGCTCATCATCGGGGTGCCGCCTGCGGCTTCGATCGTCTCTTTGACCACCCAACTGCTGCGCAGGT
>CAYVKQ010000532.1:0-1965 GCA_964451945.1 uncultured Lentisphaerales bacterium | reverse complement strand
AGGACAACACGGCCTGGACCGAAGGCGGCGGCGCATCCGGTTGCACGGTGCATAAGTTGGAACTGCTGTGGATCGGATGTGGACAAACGGCGGGAGATTTGGTTTGATGTGGCCAACGTTTCGGGGCAACGGGGACGGTGCGTGTCCGACCGGTTCACTCCGGGCGGCTCGCCGCACGGCTCGGGCGCCTCCCCGCACAAGAAGAAGGAACCGTCATGACGAAGTACCTGTTTGCAGCCGCCATCCTGATGGTTGTCTGCGCCTCGCGCGCCGTCGACCTCAAGCTGATTCCGCAGGGGACAAAGTGGATCACGGAGGTGGACCTGAAAACGCTCGGCGAGTCGGAGACGGGGCGGTATCTGAAGCAGAAAGCCGCCGCCGGCGTCCCCGGCGAAAAGCAGGTCCGCTCCTTCGCCGAACAGACGGGCATCGATTTCGCCAGGGACGTCGCCTCGTTCGCCTTCTGCGGCAGCGGCACGGGGCGGAACGCGGGCTTCATGATTCTCAAGGGCGCCTGGAACGTCGACACCGTCGCCGCCACCCTCCCCAAAGCCAAGAACTTCGTCACCAAGGAGTACGGCAAGCACGTCGTCATGAGCTGGGAGGACCGCGGCCCGCGCTTCGCCTGCCTCGTCGACAACAAACTGGCCTTTTTCGCCTCCGACGAAGCGCAGTTGCTGCTGGCGCTCGACACCCGCGACGGCAGGAAACCCCACGCGGCGAACGACGCCGCCTTCGCCAACTTCAACCCGGTCGCCAAGAAGCCGTTCCTGATCCTGCGCGCCAGGGACGTCGGCGCGATGGCGGCCAACAACCCGCGGGCCGCCGCCCTGCAGCAGACCGAGTCGATTTCGTGCCTGATCGAGGAGGCGCCCGCCTCCGCCGGCGTCGCCGTCGACCTGGCGCTGACGGCGCTGTCGGCCGAGGCGGCCACCCAGATCGCGACCATGCTCCAGGGGATGCAGGCGATGGCGCAGATGCAGGGCGCCAACAACGCCGACCTTCTGGACCTGACGAAGGCGTTCAAAATCGCCAGCGCCGGCAAGAAAGTGAGCCTGAACGCGGTCCTGCAGAAAGAACTGGTCAAACGGCTGATGGACAGTGTGGCGCGCGTCGGGAGCGGCAATGCCGCCCAGGGGTGGCCCGCCCCGGCCGTGCCGCCCGCGTTCGAGTAAGTCCCAGCGGCTCGCGGGGGCCGCCTCCGAAACCGGAAGAAGCCGATTCCCGCGCTGGAGGGCGAGCGTCCCCGCGAGCCGGAAAGAGGGTGAACCGCTATGGTGGAGGGGTCTGTCATGCTCGGGATACTTGCTCTTGCGCTGGCCCTGCTCGTGGCGCCGGTCTGGATCCTGACGCTGCTCTACGACCTGCGGCGCCGCCTCGATGACCTGGAGCGCGCGGCGCGCGGCGGCGCGCCGCGGCCGCCGCCGCCCCCCGTTCCGGTCCCCCAGACGACGCGGCCGGCGCCCCCGCCCATCATCGAAACGCCGCCGCCGCCACGTTCCGCTCCCCCGCCGCCCCCGCCCGCCATGCCGCCGGCGCCGTCCGAAATCGTCGCACCTCTCACGCCCTTCGAATCCGCCGCCGAGAGACGACTGCACGCCGCCTGGGAGTGGGTGGTCGCGGGCGACGCCCGTCAGCGCGAGGGAATGAGTTTCGAGGCGGCGGTCGCCGCCAACTGGCTCACCCGCGTCGGCATCCTGGTGCTGGTGGTCGGGGTCGGCTTCTTTGTGAAGTACTCGATCGACAAGGGGCTGCTCGGCCCCCAGGGGCGCGTCGCCCTCTCGTGCCTCGCCGGCGCCGCGCTCGTCGCCGCCGGAGTGCGGCAGTTCGACCGCCGCTACCACATCCTCGGCCAGGGCCTGGCCGGCGGCGGCCTGGCGATCCTCTATTTCGCCGTCTACGCCGCGGCTGAGCTGTTCCGCCTGGTGCCGCTGGCGGCGGGGTTCGGCCTGATGGCCGTGGTGA
>CAYVKQ010000531.1:0-1984 GCA_964451945.1 uncultured Lentisphaerales bacterium | reverse complement strand
CCGGGTGTCGACTACCGGGTGCGGGTGCATGCCGACGTGAAGACGAAACCAAACGGTTGTGGCGAAGCCGTTCGTCTTGAGATGTCCGGCATTGGCAGAGTCGCGCTGGACGTCAAGGATATCAAGTCCGGCTACGCCTGGTACGAAACCCCGTGTTTCCGTCCCGTGTTTGGCACGCGGGTTTCTGTTTCGCCGGGCCACCGAAACGGCTCGGGCGGCGGCAGCGAGGCCATTGAACGCATCCGGGTCGACCGCATGGAAATCGTGCGGGCAGGCGCCGACGAACGTTCGCAAGTTTCACGATAATCATACGAAAGCACTAGCATCAGCAATCTTCAGAGACAAGGGATTGACTGTTTTTGCACCCGACCTGTATAATAGATACCAATCAGGGACGCCGGTGTGTTTCCGGTCTGCCCTATGGGATGGCAGTGATACGAAAGCAAAGGAGTCAGCCATGAACAAACTCATGACAACGTTTTTGGCGTTGGTTGCCGGAACTGTAGGTAGCAGTGTGCTGGCGGCGACGGAAGTCGCCTGGGATCAGTCGACCCTGCCGACTTCACTGGCCGACGGCAAGGTGACGGCGGCCTACGACGACGAAGGCCGTCTGACGCAGCTTTCGGTCGATCCCGCCGAGATCGGCGGTCTGGAGTTTACCGGTGGAACGATGGACTTTTCGTCCACCGGGACGACAGTCACGGCTCTTTCCAGCGGTGAGATTGTCTTTACCAACACGTTGCAAATCGTCGGTGCGGACGCGGGTGATCCGGCCGAGCTTGCGTTTGATTTTCCGCTGACAACAAACTCGATTGAGGTTACTGCGCCATCTTCGTACAGCGATTATATGAATCTGGTTCAAGGCTTGACGCTCACCGACATTCAGGACGTTGCAGTCAAGGTTAATGATTATCAGATGCCGCACTTGCCTTTCGTTTGGGCAGAAAACGGGCAGAGCTTCATCTGCGAATTCCAGCATTGGTTTTCTTCAGCCACGTTGCGTGCTTTTGTCTTTGAGTTCCGGCAACAAGAGTCGCTACTTCAATATCGCTTCCGCGGGTATCGTCATCTGACCGATGCGAACCATATCTTGTTGAATTATCCCAACGATTGCGAGCAGACGATATTTTATGCTGCGTTTCCTGCCGAGTGGCCGGAAGAACTGAATGGCGGATACAGCATAGCCACAGTCTGTCCCAGCACTTATGTGCCTACATCGCCATTGACGGTCACTTTTTCGCGGCCGATTCTGGCAAACTCTGCGGTTTTCCATCTGCGCAGTGAAAACGCCCTGGATAACGTGGCCTTCAAGGTTGGGGGAACCTTGCCGGGGACGGTTTGGATCGAGCACATTCATGCCTTGCCGCAGAGCGGCGCGATTGAGGTCGGCGCGGGAAGCGTGCTGGCACTGAACACCTATCGCCCCAGTACCGAGATTCTTTTCGGGTGCGACAATGGTGTGCCAATTACGGTCAGGAATGGCGGAGAACTCCTGTACAATCGTGTCTATCAGCTCCATACAGGTTTGTCGCACGTCATTCTGGATAGCGGCCGGATGCGTACGGTCAATAGCGGTGAGCCGGGCAACTATGTCAGGAACATCACGCTGCGCAACGGGGCTCGGCTCGCCGGTACCGGTGCATTGCGCGTACGTTCGAACAATGCGGTCTGGAAGGTCGAGGGCACGACGCCTTCCTCCTGCGAATGCGGTTTCACCGCGTGGCGGGCAGATACGAAGAAGGAGGGAGTTTTCACCCTCGATGTCGACGACGTGACGGGCGATGCCCAAGCGGACTTCATCGTGTCGGGTCCGGTCACCCGCGGCACGGCTGACGTTTGGAATGAAGTCGCCGTTGCCAAGACGGGTGCGGGCACGATGGCGGTGAGCAATTCCTACGGACTGGATACTCGGAACACGACCATCAGCAGCGGGGTGATGGAATTTGGCCATGCGGTTATCGGTAGTGGAGTGCCGTTCGCCATT
>CAYVKQ010000530.1:0-1985 GCA_964451945.1 uncultured Lentisphaerales bacterium | reverse complement strand
CGCATGATGATCGGCCAGCCCTGCTTCCTCCCCTGCACGCCGCACGGCATCATCCGGCTGCTCATCGAAAGCGGCATCGAGACGGCGGGGCGCCACGCCGTCGTCGTCGGGCGCAGCAACATCGTCGGCAAGCCGGTGGCCCATCTGCTCATGCGCAAGGCGCCCGGCGGCAACGCGACTGTCACCGTCTGCCACACCGGGACGCGCGATCTGGCCGGCTTTACGCGGCAGGCCGACATCCTGGTCGTCGCCGCCGGACGTCCCCGCACCGTCACGGGGGAGATGATCAAGCCGGGCGCGGCGGTGATCGATGTGGGGGTCAACCGCGTGGCCGATGCATCGGCCCCGCGGGGATACCGTCTCGTCGGCGATGTCGACTTCGACTCGGCGTGCGGGGTGGCGGGCTGGATCACGCCGGTTCCCGGCGGCGTCGGCCCGCTGACCATCGCCATGCTGATGCGCAACACGCTCGAGGCGGCGCAGCGCGCCGCCGCGCGGGATTCGCGGGGAGGAAAGGGATGAACATGTCTGATTGGCGCAAGGAACTGGGCGGCATTCTGGAGGGGCGCGCGCGGGCCAGCCGCGCCGAGCAGGAGAACGCGCAGTTCGACACCTTCCTGCAGCAGGTCGCCTCGCCGGCGCTCAACGAGCTGGCCGACGAGCTCAAGCGGCACAAGCGCGACGCCCAGGTGCGCACGGCGCCCGCCGCCATCCAGCTGACGGTGCGCAACGGCGACATCGAGGAGATCGCCTTCCGTGTGCTCAAGCGTTCCGTGCCGAACGGCATCGTCCCCTACGCCGAGGTGCGCCTCCGCAAGGGATTGCGCCTCGTCAAAACCGAGAGCGTCCTGCGCGACACCCCGGCCGTCGCGACGATCGAGGAGGTCTGCCGGGACGATGTCATCCAGTGCTTCCTCAAGCATTACCGCATGGTGCTCGATGCCGAGCAGGCTTGACCGCGACCGGCTGATCGAGCTCCTGACCCGACACGCGACGCCGGGCGACGAGGCGCAAGTCGGCGCCGTCCTGGTCCGCGAGTGGCTCCGGGCCGGCTGGCGGCCGCGCGGGCTGGGCGATCACGCCGTTCTGGCCGAAGCTCCGGCTCCGCGCGACCCGCAGGCACCGCTGCTGCTGGTCTGCGCCCACATGGACGCCCCGGGATTCGCGGTTCACGCCTGCCCGCCGGCGGCCGCGCCGGCGCGGGGCGGCCGGCGCGCATCGCCGCGCTGGGCGCTGACCACGCTGGGCGGGCCTGTTCTGGAAGGTGGAACCACGCCGGGCTGGCTCAAGTGCGCCGGCGGCATGATGGACGTCGTCATCGGCGGCGGCCACGCCGATGGCGACGATGCCGACGATGACGGGGACGCTTGTCCGGCCATCTTCTGCCGGCTCCGTCCGCCCGACTCCGCCAACCCGCTGGCGTGGACCGTGCGGCCGGGCGACCGCGTCTGCTTCGCCGCGGCGCCGCAGCTGCGGGGTGACCGCATCACGTCGCCGTTTCTCGACAACCGCCTCGGCTGCTGGCTGGTGGCGGAACTCCCCCGGCTGGCGCGCGAGTGGACGTCGCCCTACCGGCTGGTGGTCGCCGCCACCGGCGGCGAGGAGTTCACCGGACACGGCGCGGCCGTGCTGGCCCATCATCTCCGGCCCGATCTGACGATCGTGCTCGATGCCACCTATGTCAGCGCGGAGCAGGGCGTGCGGCTCGGCGGCGGCCCCGTCCTCACGCTCAGCGACCGCTCGGTGCTGATCCCGCCCGCGCGCCGCGACGCCCTGCTCGACCGCTTCGCCCGCGCCGGCCTGCCGCTGCAGACCGAAGTCTACAACACGAGCGGCACCGACGCCGGCGCCTTTCCGCGCCAGGGCGTGTTCACGCCCGTCCTCCCCCTTTTGATCCCCACCACCGGCAACCACAGCGCGGCCGAGACGGCCGACTTGCGCGACGCCGCCACCCTGCTGCAGGGCATCCGGATGCTTGCCGAGAC
>CAYVKQ010000529.1:0-1987 GCA_964451945.1 uncultured Lentisphaerales bacterium | reverse complement strand
GTTGATCTTCAAGGACCTCGATCCCGATCTCTACCAGAAGCTGACCTGGCACCGCCGCGGCGTACTCTGATGCGCGGACTGCCATGGCATTGATCAGCGTCAAACAGGCGGTGCTGGGGTTCGGCGGTCAACCGGTTCTCTCCGGCGTCGAACTGCACGTCGAGCGGAACGACCGCGTGTGCCTGCTGGGCGCCAACGGCGCCGGCAAGAGCTCTCTGCTGCGGGTGATCGCCGGCGAGCTGACGCTCGACGGCGGCGAAGTGGCGCGGCAGTCCGGCGTCCGCGTCGCCTGCATGCCGCAGCAAATACCCGCCGGGCTCGCGGGACCGGTCATCGACGTCGTCTACCCCGGGCACGCCCGCGACAGCGAAGGCGCGCTGGCGCTTGAAGCCGACCAGGTGATCAGCCGCCTGGGACTCGATCCCGAGGCCTTGTTCGAGACGCTTTCGGGCGGCTCGCGACGCCGCGTGCTGCTGGCGCGCGCCCTCCTGGGAAGCCCCGACGTGCTGCTGCTCGACGAGCCGACCAACCACCTCGACATCGAGTCGATCCTCTGGCTCGAGCAGTTCCTCGGCCGCATGTGCAGGACACTCCTCTTCGTCACCCACGACCGCGCGTTCCTGCGGCGGATGGCGACGCGCATCGTCGAGCTCGACCGCGGCAAACTGGTCGATTGGGCCTGCGACTACGACACCTTCCTGGCGCGCAAGGAGGAGGTGCTGGCGGCCGAGGTAAAATCGTGGGAACGTCTCGACCGGAAGCTGGAGCAGGAGGAGGCGTGGCTGCGCCGCGGCGTCAAGGCGCGCACCACCCGCAACCAGGGACGGGTGCGGGCGCTGCACGGGCTGCGTGCCGAGCGGGCTCAAAGGCGGGAGCGCTCGGGCACGGTGCAGCTCTCCATCCAGGAAGCGGCGCGCACCGGACGCCTGGTCGTGCGCGCCGACTCGCTGACCTTCGGCTACCAGCAGAAGCCGCTGATCCGGCGCTGCACGGTCGACGTGCTGCGCGGCGACAAGATCGGCGTGATCGGCCCCAACGGGTGCGGCAAGACCACGCTGCTGCGTCTGTTGCTGGAGGATGGGCGGGAGGGCGGGTTGCGCCCCTCGTCGGGAACGGTGAGGCTGGGAACGAATCTGCAGGTCGTCTATTCCGATCAGCTTCGCGCGACGCTCAACGACGACGCGACCGTTAACGCCGAGGGCGGCAAGTACGCCGGGCTCGACCGTGCTGGAGTCGCTCGCCAACGACCAGGAGTTTGTGGTGATCGACGGCGCGCGGCGCCATGTGCTGGGCTACCTGGCCGATTTTCTGTTCACGCCCGACCGCGCCCGCCAGCCGGTGCGGTCGCTCTCGGGCGGCGAGCGCAACCGGTTGCTGCTGGCGCGCCTCTTCGCCCAGCCCTCCAACGTGCTGGTGCTCGACGAGCCGACCAACGACCTCGACCTCGACACCCTCGACCTGCTGGAGCAACGGGTCGCCGGCTACGGCGGCACGGTGCTCGTGGTCAGCCACGACCGCGACTTCCTCAACGCCGTCGCCGACCGCACGCTGGTCTTCGAGAAATACGATGCGGACGAGACCGACGGCCCGTGGCTGGGTCCGGACGAGGGGTGGTTCGTCAACGAATACGCGGGCGGATACGACGACTGGGCTGCGCGGCAGCGTCCCCCTCCCGTGGCGGTGCCGCCGCCCCAGGCGGCCGCGCCGCGGGGCGCGGCCGCGCGCAAGCGCCGCCTCGGCTTCGCCGAGCGCAGGGAATTGGAGGATCTGCCGCGGCGGATCGAGGCGCTCGACGCCGAGCAGGCCGCGCTGCATGCGCAGCTGGCCGATCCCGCCTTCTACCGCGCGGGCGACCCCGAAGCCATCGCCCGCGCCCGCGGGCGGACGCGCGAGCTGGACGACGAGCTGGCGGCCGCCTACGCCCGCTGGGAGGAACTCGAGAAGGTCGAGCGGTCCGTGGCGGAAGAATCGAAGGGTAGCGGGGAGA
>CAYVKQ010000528.1:703-1988 GCA_964451945.1 uncultured Lentisphaerales bacterium | reverse complement strand
GTCGTCAATGCGACTTCTATCGAATATTCCTGCGTGCAGGAGGAACACGAAGGGGCGGGGAATTTCGTCGCCGATCCGCATTGGACGGGCGCGCCCTACTACCACCTACTCACCAAGCGCGCTGACGGGGCGATCACCAACGGCTGGTTCGGCGGCAAGTTTGAGAGCGAGCGCACTTTGGCGGACAGCCCCTGCATAGACGCTGGCGCGCCAGACTCGGTTGGCCTTAGCCTTGAGCCCCCGCCGCACGGCAGGCGTGTCAATCTCGGCGCCTACGGCGGAACGCAATGGGCGTCAATGAAATCCGACTCGCCTCAATTGTACCTAATGCTCAAGTAGGGACCATGTATCCATGCGCAGGCAGACAAGCGGACGGGTTGCCATGAAGAGGGTTGATGTGGTCGTATGAAATGACGGGAGAACGAATGTCTTTGAATTCCGTCATTTTCTGCGCCGTCCTTGTCGCGGCAGACGCCGTGTGCGCGCCGGCCTGCGGCGCGGCGGATGCAACCACGCGCCGCGTATCCAAAGCGGAGTATCTCGATCTGATGGAGGCGGCGGTTTCGGCATATTCCGACGAGCATGTCGAAAACTACATCCGCGCCGCGGAGCGCACCGGCGTGGAGGAGCACGGCTTCCCGCGGCTGGCGGCGAATATCGGTTTTCTACTTGCGCACGGCCGGATGCCGGAACGGCGCGAGACGTTCCGCCGCATGATGGACATCTCCTGCCGCGAAGCGGCACAGGGCCGGATGCGTATCGAGGGCAACGAGTTTTCCGTAAAGGAGCTTGTCATCGCGCTTCTCGAAGTTGAAAAGGCGAACCTGCTCGACACGGCGACGACCGGTGGCTGGCGCGCCGGCCTCGCCGCCGTCGAGGCATCACGGTGCTATACGTGCCTGCCGGAGGTCGGCGCCGGACAGGCGTTCAACTGGTGCGTCTTCGGCTGCGCGAGCGAGCAGATCCGTCTTGCGGCCGGGCTTGGCGGCGACCCCGCGCACGTCGAGAAGTATGTGGCCGACCAGATCAGGTGGCTCGACGCCAACGGCATGTACCGCGATCCGGACCAGCCGGCGGTTTACGACTTTGTCACGCGTCTGCAGTTTATGACGCTACTGCATTTCGGTTACGACGGCCCGTCGCGCGCCAAGCTTGAGGCACTGCTAGACGCATCCGCTGAACCGACGCTGGCGATGCTTTCGGCCTGCGGCGAGATCCCCTACGGCGGACGGAGCAACCAGTTTCTCCACAACAACACGTTCTACGCGGCCGTATGCGAATGGTA
>CAYVKQ010000528.1:0-693 GCA_964451945.1 uncultured Lentisphaerales bacterium | reverse complement strand
TTTCGCCGGTGCGGCGCGTGCCGCCGTGGAAGAGCTGCGCGCATGGCTTGCGCTCCGGCCCATGCGCCATGTGAAGAACCTCTATCCGCGCGGCAGCGGACAGCGCGGTTCCGGCATCGGTTGCGAAGAGTACGCCTACTTCGACAAGTACATGGTGACGATGGGCTCGTGGGCAATGATGGCCTATGTGCTGGCCGACGACGGCGACGATACCGCCGCCGCCGAGCCCGGCGACGCTCCGCTCGCCTTCACCACGACGCCGGATTTCCATTTCGTGTTTCTGCGGGCGGGCGACTATTCGGCGCAGTTCGACTATGCCGCCGACAGGCACTACGATTGCGACGGCCTCGGCCGCATCCACCGGCGTGGCGCGCCGGCGGCGATCTGCCTTTCCACGCCGTGTGCGCAGAAGCCGAAATACCGCACGGAACATCCCAATGCGAGATCCCTCGCGATCGCGCCTGTCGCAGAAGGCAGGCTCGATCCGGTGGACAGCGGCCATAACAGTGATGCGGCCTGGGCGAAATGGCGGCAGGGTTCGGCCGAATGGACCTGTCGCCTGGGGGCCGGAGGCCTCTCGTCCGTCCTGACCGGGGCGGGGCCGCTTGCGTTGTCGCTTCCCGCCTTCTCCTTCGACGGGCAGGAGCACACGGAGGTCTCGTGTGATGGAAGACGGCTGACCGTCCGATACAG
>CAYVKQ010000527.1:0-1999 GCA_964451945.1 uncultured Lentisphaerales bacterium | reverse complement strand
GAGAGTTCCCAGTACCAGCGGGAGACGGCGGGCCAGTCATCGACGGTGCTGGTGAGCAGGCGCTGCACCTGCGTGTGCAGCGGGGGCATCGACGGTTCGGTGAACATGCGGGGGACGCAGCGGACGCTCCAGCGGTGGAGGGTGCGGCCGTCGTCGAGCCGGGTCTCGGCGTAGGAGACGGTATTGGAGACCGGGGCGCGCAGCAGGCGGTGGCGCAGCGGCCGTCCGGGCGGGGCCGAGATCTCGTAGTCGACGGCGAGGATCGGCGCGGTGTATTCGAAGACGGCGTAGTCCGACCAGGCGTCCGGGACCCGCGCCTTGGTGGTGGTGCGGCGGGTGAGGACGTGGAGCGTGTCGCCGATCTCCAGTCCGGGGATGGTCAGCGAGAGGATCTGGTTGTTGGGGTCGTAGATGTTGGCGCCCATCTGGCCGGACTCGATCATCACCCGGCTCTGCCGTGAGATGTCGACCGGGACGGCATTTCCGCCGGGCTTCAACACCTCGGCGCGGACGACGGTGGCCGTGCCGTAGGAGACATTGAAGAACACCGAGCGCGAACCGGTCTCGCGGCGACCTTTCTCGGTGAGGATCGTGACGTATTCGTCGTCCCACGCCTCGGCGGTGCCGTCGGGATGGTACCGTTCGTGCATCAGGTTGTAGGTCAGCACGGTGTCGGCGTCGGGGAACCGCTCGCGGGTGACGGCGGCTGCTTCGGCGGCGACCTCGACCGGCGGGCGGAACGCCGGTTCGGCGCGCGCGAAAACCGCCAGGCCGGCGCCAGCCAGGAAACAGAGGACAAAAATGGTTTTGTTCATGCCGCATGATACCAAGGGAAGGCCGCCGGCGGCCAGCGGGTAATGGGTTGGCCATGACTGCTGCCAACTCCCGCCGTTTCGGGTGCGTTGTTCGGGTGATTGACAGCGAATCCGTTTGCGTCTATCATTGAATCGTTTCCATGCAATGTTCTGGCACGCAAACAAAAAAAAACCGGGAGGTTCAGATGAGTGACAACACCACACAGCCCGCGCCTGAAGCGCCTCAAGCGCCTGAAACACCCGTTCAGGAGCCTGTCGCGCCCGTTGCGGTCGCACTGGATCCGCAGGAGATCGAAAAGGGGAAGCTCTTCGCGATTTTGGGCTACATCATCGGCATCCTCTGTATCGTGCCGCTGATTCAGAAGGACAACGCCTTTTCGCTTTATCACGCAAAACAGGTGTTGTTGCTGTTTCTTGCGAGTATCGCGCTCTCCTTCTTGAATGTCATTCCGTGCATGGGACAGATTGTGTGGGGTTTGGGTACGCTGGTGTTGCTGGTCCTTGATATCATGGGTCTGGTCAATGCCATTAAGGGCGAAGCGAAACCCGTGCCGCTGATCGGCAAGTTTGCCGAGGAGTGGTTCAAGGGGATTCAGAAGAACGGCTGAACCGCACGCGGCTCCAACGGCGGCGGATATGCGTTTTGAGCGACGGGCGCCACGGTGGGACGACGGCTACGCGCTGGCCGGCCTCTATTTCTTTCCTCTGCTGGCGTTGGCGGTGGCGGTGGTGGCGCGCATGCCACCGTCCTGGCTGCCCCGCTGCGGCCTGAAGCGGCTGGCCGACGTTCCGTGTCCCACCTGCGGCGCCTGGCGGGCCGCCTGCGCGCTGGCCGACGGCGCTCCGGTCGAGGCGTGGCGCTGCCAGCCGCTGCTGGTCGGCGTCGGCGCGGTGCTGGCGGCGACGTGCCTCTACGCCGCGTTTACGGCCCTATTCCGCCGGTCGCGGCTGTTTCCGGTGCTGTCGCGCGGGGAACGCAGAGTCGTCTGGTGGGGCGTGGCAGCGCTGGCGGTGGTCAACTGGTTTTACCTGGTGATCGATGGCCGGTAGGAGGGATTTCCTCGATATCCAGGCGCAGGTAGGTTTCGAACGACTCGCCGGGGGCGAGGCGCCGGAGCAAACCGCGCTTGGCGAAGCGCTCCTGGCCCTCGGGGAAGCAGTTCGCCGGTTCGAGTCCCAGCACG
>CAYVKQ010000526.1:0-2002 GCA_964451945.1 uncultured Lentisphaerales bacterium | reverse complement strand
TGGCGCGCGGGGTGCCGAACATCGCGGCCAGGAAGCCCTGCCGTGTTTCGACCAGGCGGCTCAGCCAGCGGCCGCCGTGCGCGTCGTACCCCACGAACACCAGCCCCTGCGCCCCGAGCAGGCTGCCCAGCGCGATCCGCCCCTCGGTGCTGACCACCCCGGCGGCGGTCAGTTCGTGCTCGGCCAGCACCCGCTCGACCTCGCCGCGCTCGACGGTCTCGACCCCGGCCAGTTTCGTCAGCTCGACGGTCAGCAGGTCGGCCAGCGCGCGCGTCTCGGCCAGGGCGTCGTCAGCCAGCACCGCCAGCCGCACGGGAGCGGGGGCATCGCCCGTCGGTGTGGCGGCGGCCCGCATGATGCAGGCCAGTACGGATGCGGCTAAAAGCAGTGCTTTCATCCTAAAAACCGGCAGTTGGCGCACAAATCACGGAGAGATTGGCGTGTACGAGTACGTGTAAGAGCAAGTGGAGAGCACCACCGGCCGCTGTTCTTCTGCCGTACTCGTACACGCGGATCTCTTAAGGCCTTCAACCCAAAAAAACGGGAATTCACCACAAAGAACACAAAGATGGAGAAGGAGTTGGAGAAAAGGCGATCCTAACCAAATGGTGATCCTGCATAGTATCCATAAACCTTTTTCTCTGTGCTCTTTGTGTTCTCTGTGGTGAATGAACTGCCGTTTCCAGGATCAATTCACTGATAAAGCTCGCTCGAACAATAGGCATGGCGCCGCTTATTCGGGAAGCGTCAACGTCACTTTATCCGAATAGACCGTCTCGCCGGCACCGACCAGGAAGCCCAGTTTGAAGTCGATCGGCTTTCCGGCCTTTGCGCGGCATTCCGCAGGCAGACGGTCCAACGCAATCTGCATGGGGAAGCTGTAGATCGCACCCTTGACCAGATAGACCTCGCAGGCCTCGGCTTTCTCCGGGTCGCCAACGTCCCGCATGCTCTTGCCGGTATCATCGAATTCCACAACGGCGAACATGTCGGAGACGCAGCACAGCTTGCGGGCCGGACAGACCGAAAACCGGCACGGCTGCCCGCTTTGGTTCCGGATCTCCACGCGAAGCTGGATGCCGTCCTCTTGGGACACTGACGATTCGACGATGGCGATGGCCACCGGAGGCGCCGCCTTCCGGCCCGGCTCCGGCGCCTTTCCTTCCGCCGACAGACGGCAGGTCAAACCAAGAATCATGGCGCCCACCAGCAGTGGACATCTTCCGTACCCATGTGTCTTCATTCCAGTCTCCCTTTCTCTTTATACACGCATGTGTTTCTCTGACTCGCGACCGGCCGTTGTCCGGTCACATCATTTCACCAGCTTCGGCAGCATCCGCTCGGCGATGCGGGCGGCGGCGGTCTGCAGCGCCTTCTTGCCGGCGATCTGCTCGGTCAGGTCGACCTCGACCGCGGTCTCGCGGTCGATGGCCACGACCTCGCCGCTCTTGTGGTCGACGGCCTTGACCTCGACGCGGGCCTTGACGCTGACCAGGTTGCCGCGGCGCAAACCGAACTCGCTGAACCCCTCGCCCTCGATGCGGATGTCGGCCTTGGCGGCGTCGGCTTTGTCGAGCACGGGGAAGGCGGTCTCTTTGCAGAAGAGCGAGACCTCGGTCTCGGCCGCCGGATCGATCGTCGCCTGGCCGACATGCCGCTCAACGATCCGCACCGAGACCGTCGGCCGGGGCGTGTCGCCGAGCGTCTTGTTGAGCGCCGCGATGCGGTCCTCCAGCTTCACCTCCGGCGCCACCAGCAGCTCCGCCTTCTGCGTGACCGTCTCCCCCACTTTGGCGGCCAACTGCTTGACCAGCGGCCCCAGGTCGTCGCGGGCCAGCCCCCTGACCGCCGCGCCCAGCACGCGGGTCGTCTCGGTGCCGATCACCTTGGCCACGATGTGCAGGTCCTTGTCGACTTCGAAAACCGAACCGGTGATCAGAATCTTGGCGCCGGTGAGCGAGCCGATCTTGACCGCCTGCGCCGGGTTGACCATCCCCGAGGC
>CAYVKQ010000525.1:755-2003 GCA_964451945.1 uncultured Lentisphaerales bacterium | reverse complement strand
ACGACCGGCGAGCCGAGGGGCGGCGGCTCGAAGCGGCGGGCGGCGAACACGGCGCTGCAGAAGGCGGCGAGGGGTTCGTCGGCGCCGGGGTCGGGCCAGGCGCCGCGCACGGTGGCGCCGCTGTAGGGGCAGCCATCGGCACTGGCAAGCGTCAGCCCAGCCACCAGCGGCGGCCCCTGCAGCACACGGCCGCCGGGGCGGTAGTCGAGCGTGGCGCGGAGGACGGCGAACGGGCGCACCGCTTCGACGCCGGAGAGGGCGCGCACGGCTGCCGTCACCGCGTCGGGGATCCCCGGCGGACCACCCGCGCGCGCCGCCGCCGGAGGGGGCGCCGCCGCGGGGCGGCCGCGGCCAAAGCCCGCTGCCGCGCCGTCGGCGGCGACCCAGCAGGCGAAGGGGGCGGTCATGCGGCGCACCCGCTCGCGGCTTTGCGCCATGGCGGTGACGGCGAGACCGAGCGACCAGACGACCAGGGCGGTCGCGGCGGCGACGCCGAGGACGGCGGCGGCCACCCGCAGCTTCTCGTGACGGAGCCGTTTCAGGACGAGCGTGACGGTCATCGCGCTACCCTTCCATGAGTTCGAGGTAGCGTTGCGAGACAAGCGCCGCGTCGTGGCCGGTGTCGAAGGCGCCGGCGAAGCGGCCGTCCCTGAGCAGGTGGACGCGGTGCGCGGCGGCGACGACGACGGGATCATGACTGACCAGCAGGATTGTACACCCTTCGTCGGCATTGATCCGGCGCAGCACATCGCAGAATGCCCGGCCGGCGGGCGAGTCGAGGTTGCCGGTCGGCTCGTCGGCCAGCACGATCTCGGGGCGGGTGACGAGCGCGCGGGCGATGGCCACCCGCTGCCGCTCGCCGCCGCTCAGGGCGGACGGCAGGTAGTGGCGGCGGCGAGTCAGGTCGAGCCGCTCCAGGAGCGCCTCCAGGGCGGGGCGGTCGGCGGGGCGGCGGTCCAGCAGCAACGGCAGCACGATATTCTCCTCGGCCGTCAGCGTCGGGATCAGGTTGAAATCCTGGAAGACGAGGCCGATGCGGCGGCGGCGGAAGACGGTCGCGTCGCGGTCGCTCATCGAAGAGACGGAGGCGCCGCCGACGCGGATTTCGCCGCTGTCGGCGGCGAGCAGTCCCGCGAGCAGGTGGAGCAGGGTGCTCTTGCCCGAGCCGCTCGGGCCCATCACCGCCGCGAACGCGCCGCGCGCGAGCGTCAGGTCGACGCGGTCCAGCACGGTCGTGCGGTTCGGCGC
>CAYVKQ010000525.1:0-745 GCA_964451945.1 uncultured Lentisphaerales bacterium | reverse complement strand
CTCACCTCCAAAACCGGATTTGCCTCTTCCGCCATGGTGTCTCCAGTGATCGCTTAAACGACAAAGGGCGCGAAAGGTTCAGGGGTTCAGTCGCCGAAACGTCACATGCGCCACCCAATGCGCCGCGGCTCGCCGGGGACGGCTCGCCCTACCCGCTGGCGGGCGGAACAAGGCAGCGGATCCGGACCGGATACGGTGTCGGCCAGCGACTCAGAACGCGTAGGTCGCGGTCAGACCCGCCACCAGCGCGTGGTCGTCGAAATAGGCGTTGTCGGCGGCGCGGCGGATGCCCGAGTCGGGGAGCACGGTGTATGCGCACGATGCCTTGAGCGAGAGGGCGTCGGAGGCTGCCCAGACGAGGGCGACGCCGAGGGTGGCGTCGTTGAGCGCGCCGTCGCCATCGCCGAAGTAGTAGTCGTTGTAGTCGCCGGCGCCGTAGCCGAGCGAGGCGGAGAGTTCCAGCGCCAGCGCATCCGAGAGCTCGTGGCTGTACTCCAGCGCGGCGACGGCGTAGCAGGAATCGACTTCGTTGAGGTCGTAGTACAGCGTCAGCGAAGGGGCGACGAGCCATTCCGAAAGGCCCGCGTAGAGGTAGACCTCGCGCGTGCGGTCCCACTGCGTGTTGGGAAAGAGGTACTCGATCCAGCCCGCCTCCAGGTCCAGCAGTCCGACGGTGCGGCCGTAGGCGAGGGTGAGGTCGACTTCGTTGAACTCGCGGCTGTCGCCGACGCGGTCGGTCAGGTTG
>CAYVKQ010000524.1:0-2004 GCA_964451945.1 uncultured Lentisphaerales bacterium | reverse complement strand
GAGCAGGGCGCGGGTGTCGCCGACCGGGTCGTAGAGGTGGACCGCGGCGGCGCCGGTCCGGGGCGGCGCCGGACGCGGGAAAACGGTGACCGCGAACGTGTCCTCGAGCGCGCCCGGCTTGTCGGCCTCGGCGGTGATCGCGAGGGTGAACACGGTGCGCGCGGCGACGGCCGGTGCCGGGAAGACGATGTGCACCCGCGCGGGGGCGATCTCGCCGGCGGCGAGGGTCGTCGCCGGCCAGGCGCCGCGCGCCACCACGTTCGAGGCGGCGTCGCGCAGCGTCCAGGCGCCGGAGACGGTCACGGGGTCGTCGAAATTGTTCATCATGACCACCGCCTTGCGCACCTCCTCGCCGGCGAACCAGGTGTGGTCCTTGGTGACAAAGGCGCCGTCGGGTCCGCCGAGGTAGACCACCAGCTCGCGCAGCGACGCCTGCGCGACCCGGCCGGCGGCGGAGAGGTTGCCGGGGCGGATCACGTTGGGCGCGTCGCGGCAATCGCGGTCGGGCCAGAGCCCCGGCTGCCGCGGATCAACCTGCGGCGCCTTGAAGACCATTGCCGGCGCATCGATGTAGGTCCCCACCTGGGTGAAGAACCCCATGTTGACGCCGTAGGTGCGCCACGAGCGGTAGACGTTGCGGATGAAGAGCGCCTCGGCCGCCGGGTAGGCCCATTCGCTCCTGCGGCTCCAGGTGTTGTCGCGCACCGCGGCCAGCCAGTTGCTGACCGCCGGACGCGGCTCGCGCAGGTAGGGCTCCTCGCCAAAAGTGATCGCGGAGACTTCGAGCCAGAAGGGGAGGTTGCCCTTGCGGCCGTGCGCCTGTTCGCCGCGGTCGCGGCGGAGGTACCAGTCGGCGATGTAGGGCGGCGCCGACATCTCGTAGAGGGCCAGCGGCTTGGTCTGGCGGGTGTACCAGTGCGAGGGCCACGTCTCGTGCACCTGGAGGTCGGCGTCGATGTGGATGTAGTTCATCGACGAGTGGACCGGCTCGTCCTTGCCGCCGCCCGATCCGGCGAAGGCGACGCGCGCCGGGTCGAAGGCGCCGACGAAGGCCCGTTCGGGCCGGTTGTGACGGCCGAACAGCGTCTCGGTATCGTAGTCCTCGCCCAGCTTGCCCGGCTCGAAATCCCAGGTGTTGGCCGTGCCGGGGAGGTAGTAGAAGGCCAGCGAGGGGCAATGCCGCCGGACCAGCAGGCGGTAGACGTTCAGCTTCTCCTTGTACTCCTGGATCTCGGGCAGGCGGTTCGCCTCGGGCATGCCGTACTGGAAGCCGAAGATGTCGGTGGAGATGAAGAACCCCTCTTCGTCGGCGACGCGGTAAAGAGCGCTGTCGTCGGCGAGGGCGCTCCAGCGGTGGACAGCGGTGTTGACGCCGAGGCGTTTCCACTGGCGGATCACTTCGCGCCACCCCTCGGCATCGGCGAAGCGGCCGACGTTGGAGACGCGGCTGGCGAGGGGGGTATGGATGTCCATGTTGAGCGTCACGGGGCGGTTGTTCAGCATGAAGCGCCCCCCCTTGATCCAGAGCTCGCGGAAGCCGAAGCGCACGGGGAAGGTGCGGTCGAGGACGGCGCCGCCGGCGTCCAGCGCCTCGACGTGGTAGGTATAGAGGTTGGGATGGTCGAGGCTCCAGAGGCGGGCGTCGGGCCAGGGGAACGCCGTTTCCAGCGACCAGCCGCCGCCGGCCGCGGCGGCGGCGGGGAGCGGGCCGGCCGTCTTGACGACGCGTCCGGGGTCGGCGTAGTCGGCGACGACCACCCGCAGCGCCGCGGCGCGGCCCTCGCCCGCGGCGCGCACCGTCGCGGCCTTTTCGCGCACGGAGGTCATCAGGTAGCAGTCGCGCACCTCGGCGCCGGTTTTGCGGCGGCAGGCGAGGATCACGTTGTTGAGAATGCCGCCGGAGCGGATGCTCAGGCGCCGCGGGCCCGCCCTGGCCGGGTCGGGGAGGGGAATCTCGTGCGTCAGATAGCTCCAGGTCGCGCCGAGCCGCTCCCCGTCGAGGAA
>CAYVKQ010000523.1:0-2005 GCA_964451945.1 uncultured Lentisphaerales bacterium | reverse complement strand
CGCGGCAGCCAGTGGGGCCGACGTTGCACGGTGGCCATCCGTCGCTCCGCCGCCACTGTCGGCGCCAGCGGCGACCGCTCGTCGCCGGCCCGGAGCGTCATTTGCGGTCCACAAACGGCTGCAGCGCGGCCTCCGCCCCGCGGCGGCGGGCGGCCAGCGTGGCGGCATCCGCCGCCTCGATCACCAGACGCAGGTAGGGCTCGGTGTTGGAAGGGCGGACGTTGAACCACCAGTCGGCGAACTCGAGGCGCAGGCCGTCGAAATCGTAGATCCGCAGCGGCGTTTCGCGCGCCTCGGCGGCGGCGCGCAGGGCGCGCATGGCGGCCTCTTTGCGCGCCACCCGGAAATTCAGTTCGCCGGTCGTGGCGTAGCGGCGGAAGGGGGCCATCAGGCTGCCGAAGGTTTCGCCGCGGCGGCGGGCCGCCGCCAGTTCGCCCAGTACGATCAGCGCCGCCAGCTCGCCCGAGTCGCAGCAGTGGAAGTCGCGGAAGTAGTAGTGACCCGCCAGCTCGCCGCCGCACACCGCGCCGCTTTCGCGCATCAGAACCTTGGCGAAGGCGTGCCCAACCCTGCCGATCACCGGATCGGCGCCGTCGGCGCGCAGCGCCTCGATCACGCCGCGCGAGGTGCGGATGTCGTGGATGACCCTGGCGCCCGGTTCGGCGCGGAGGAAGCGGCGGGCGATGAGCGGGATCAGCCAGTCGGGTTGGATGAAGGCGCCGGTTTCGTCGACGAACATCACGCGGTCGGCGTCGCCGTCGAAGATCACGCCCGCGTCGAGCCGCTGTTTGCGCACCGCGGCCATGAGCGCCGCGCAGTTCTCCACCTCGAGCGGGTTAGGCGCGTGGTGCGGGAAACGGCCGTCGGGGGTGTCGTTCAGATAGACCGCCTCCGGCCCGAACAGCCCGCGGGCCAGCAGGCCGGCCATGCCGTCGGAGCAGTCGACCGCGAACCGGAGTCCGGAAAGATCGGGCAGCCAGCGGCGCAGAAACGCCAGAAAATCGGCAGTGCGGTCGATGACGCGGCACACGCCGGGCGGGAGGACCGGCGGCGGCAGCGCGCCGCCGGCTATGCGCCGCTCCAGTTCGCCGAGACCGGTGGCGTATCCGACCGGCACGGCACCGCGCCGAGAGACCTTGAGGCCGTTGTGTGCGGCCGGGTTGTGCGAGGCGGTGATCTGCACCGAGGCGTCGTAGCCGTCGCGCGCGGTGAAATGGTAGACCATCGGCGTGGTCGCCAGGCCGAGGTCGTCGATGGCGCACCCCGCCTCGGTCAGGCCGCGGACCAGTGCATCGCGCGCCTCGGGCGACGAAAGCCGCGCGTCGCGTCCGACGAGCACGCGGCGCGCGTCGAGCAGCGCCGGCAGGTGCCGGCCAATGCGGTAAACGAGATCGGCGTTCAGCTCCCCGCCCCAGGGGCCGCGGATATCGTAGGCTTTGAAGACGCTCATGGGCCCGCCTCAGTCGAGGATCAGGAGAATGCCGCCCGGGCCGCCGCCTACGCCCTGGATCGTCTGCAACAGCGTACCGGCGCGACCGGCCAGATTGGTCTCGCCGGCCAGCGCCTGCACCAGGTCCTGGCGCCGCTGCGCCGCCGCCTCGCGCCGCGCCTCCTCCAGTTGGTCCTGCTGCGCGACCATCCAGATGCCGCCCAGCAGGCAGCCGAGAAGGAGGAAGCAGGCGCTGACCAGGAAGGTCGTTCCCAGGCCGACCTTGACGGTCCGTTCGCTGGCGCTGCGCCAGCCTTCCTCGGCCTTCCAGCGTTCGCGCTCGGCCGCCAGCTTCTCACGTTCCAGCGCCATCCGTTCGCGTTCGAGCTGGATCTTCTCGCGCTCGATCTGCAGGTCGGCCCGCGTCACCGGGTGGCCCGACTCGTCCAGTTCGACGACTTTTTCCTGGTCGCCCATGCGCATACCTCCCGTTGAAGGGGATCTGGGTTCAGAATGAAAGGGTTCGGGGGCGCCCCCTCTCCCGACCCCTGGCCCCTGAATCCTCTTGATCACCGA
>CAYVKQ010000522.1:0-2006 GCA_964451945.1 uncultured Lentisphaerales bacterium | reverse complement strand
ACCCCGTTGCCGAAATTGTAGTGCCAGTTGTAGAAGAACCCCTCGCGCCCCAATTGCTCGATGTTGGAGCCGTAGGTGTCGATCGTGTTGAGGCCGAGGGTGCGGCAGAAGGCGCGCCAGGCGGCGGTGTCGCCGCCGCTACCCCACGACGACAGCATGTAGTGGTCGCGGCGCAGCGCCGGCACCACGGCGAGCGGACTCTCGGCGTAGGCCCCCGCTTCCGCCGCGCCGACCCGCACCGTGTAGTCGCCGCAGGCGAGCCGCGACGGCGCGAAGGGGAAGCGCACGCGGCTCAGCCCCGGTGGCACATCGAGGGTCCGGCTCGCGGTGAGGGCGCCGCCGATCTCGAGATCCACCGTGAGCGTGCGGTTGGTGGAAGCAGTCGAAAGGATGCTGGCCTGCCACACGGCGTTCGTTTCGTCGCGGTAGGTGACGGCGCGGTCGCCGGCGGTGAAGCGGATCGTCCCCGTTGCGACCGGCAGCGCGGGGCCGGTCGCCAGCGTGCGGGCCTCCTCGGCAGTCAGCGGGCGGCTGAAGATCGCCACTTCGTCGAGAATGGCGTTGGCCGTCTGGCCGCTCGAGTAGCTGCCGCCGAGGACCAGATTGGAGGTCTCGATCGACAGCGGTTGCTCCAGTGGCGCGCGGGCGGCGCTTCCGGCAAGCTCGCCATCGACATAGACCGCGAGATTGGTCGGCCCCCAGCTCATGGCGATGTGCCGGCCGCCGCCGACGCCCGCCGGCGCGGCGAGGGCGCGGCCGAAGTTCACGCGGGCACCGGGCGCATCGCACTGCCCCGGATTGATGCGCCAGCCAGGTCCCCAGCCCGCGCCGAACGAGAGCCAGGCGCTGGCGCCGGGCTGCGGCAGGTTGGACTCGAGCGGCGTGCGGACCCAGAAGGCGATCGCGCCCGACTCCACCGGGAAGACCTCGCGCAGCGGCGAACCGATGCGCACCGAGGTCGCCGGCGCCGAGGCGCCGCCCGGCAGCCAGGTCGTCGGCATGCGGTGGTTGTGCGGATAGCAGAGCCCCTGCTCCCACTGGAAGCCGTCGGCGAGCAGCTCCGGCAGCGGCGCGTCGGCGCGGAGCGCGAACACGGCAAGCCGTTCGCGCAGGCGGGTGTCGGCCGACGCCCAGCACGCGACGCGCTGCCACTCGCCGGTGAGCTCCACCGTCTGCGGTTCCGCCGTGTCTTCGATCCGGGGGGGATCGCCGGGTTTCAATGCGAGATCCGCCGGCGCGAAGCGGACCTCCGCCGTGAGCCGCGCGCCGCGCGGTCCCTTGACGTAGCACGAGGCCAGCAGCGACCACTGCTTCTCATGCCAGGAGCGGGTTTTCCAGGCGACGGCGCACGGCCGTGTGCGCACGACCGCGTTGCTGCCGGGCAGCGCGATCCGCAACGCCTGCGAGCCAAAGGGGGTGCCGGCCGCGGTGGCGGCGGCCGTGGCGCCGTTCTCCGCCAGAAAGCCGTCGGCGCCGTCCTCGACGTCGGCCAGCCCCGGCGGCAATTGGTTGGCGCGCGGTTTCTCGAAATGGAAGCCGCGCCCGTTGCGGCCGGGGCGGACATGCCCTTCCGCCAGCGGCAGCGGCAGGAGCCTGCCGTCGCCGAGCAGGGCCAGGCCGTCCTGCTCGAAATCGGCCCAGAAAAGCACGCTGCGCGCCAGGGCCGGCCGCGCCGCGTCGGCCGCCTCCTGGGCTGCCTGCGCCCGGCCGAGGCGCGCGGCGGCGGCGATGTCCGCCGGTTGCGGCGCGCGATGGCAGGAGGCCATTCCCAGCAGCGCCAGTGCGGCGCCGAGTCGTGTCGCATTCTTCATCATCAGTCCCCTTTCCGCCATGATCTGCAGACCGTCATTGGCACATGGGACCAGTATGCCGCAACCGCCCTCCCAATCCCATTCAAATCTGGCGATTTCACTTCTCGCCCAGTGTGTGCGGAATCTGCTACAATACCCTCCATCTTGAGAGTGCCGACTTCTCGGGCACTCCCTGCATCCGCTCCCCGCTCCCGC
>CAYVKQ010000521.1:263-2034 GCA_964451945.1 uncultured Lentisphaerales bacterium | reverse complement strand
GGCTACTGGTGCCTCGGCGCGGTCAGGAAGGGCGTCACCATCACCAGCGGCGGACGGACCAACGCGGTGCTCGACTGCGCGACGGCCGGCGGGTTCATCGTCGACCACAAGGACGCGGTGCTCTCGAACGTCACGATCCAGAACTTCCACAGCAAGACCAACGCGCCCGCCCTGCATCTCCTCAACGGCGTCGTCAGCAACGTCTACGTGAACGGCAGTGTCGCCGCCGGCATGAGCGCCGGCAGCCCGTACGTCGTCTACATTGGTCCGGGCGGGCTGGTCACCGACTGCGACTTCTACAAGCTGCGCAAGACGGCCTGGGACAGCTCGGTTGTCATGCACGTTTCCGGCGGCACGGTCCGCCGGACCACGATCCGCAATTTCGAGAGCAACTGCCGCGCACTCCGGTCCGCGGCCAGCGGCACGAAGCGCGCGCGCTTCGAGAACTGCACGATCGCGGGCAACTTCTGCTACTATGCGGTCGGCATCGACGCGTCCGGCACGGATCTCGTCGACTGTGTCTTCCGCAGCAACTGGTGTTCGGACCAGACGCCGGGCATGGGTCTCTTCGGCAACACCACGCTCACGCGGTGCGTCGTCACCAACAACACGGCCGGCGGGACGTGTCCGCTCGTCACCTGCGGTACGGACTCGACGGCCTGCATGACGAACTGCCTTATCGCCAACAACAAGATCAATACCTACGGCGTCTTCAAACTGGCCGGAAAGAACGCGAAGCTCGACCTCTGCAACGTGACCGTCGCCAACAACAAGACGACCTCCGGCTCCTACGCGGGCGGCATCACCGGCGACGGCACCTCGGCCGGCAAGGCGGTCGTGCGGATGCGCAACACGGTCTTCTGGAACAACACCGCGAACAACATTGTGAAGAACTTCCTCGATTCCTATGCCTATACCGACTTCCACTTCACCAACTGCTGCTTCACGGGGATCGTGCCGACGTCGGGCGAGGGCAACACCGACGGTGATCCCGCCTTCGCCGACGCCGCGCACGGCGACTTCCGCCCCGGGAAGGGCTCGTCGTGCATCGACACCGGCGCCGACACGCCGGAGGTGGCGGTCGACCTCGATTTCAAGGAGCGTCCGATCGACGGCATCGGCGAGGGAACCGCCGAGTGGGACATCGGCTGCTACGAGGCCGACGCGCCGGACATCCCGCTCGCATCAACACTCATCACCTACGGAACCGATGCGCTCTGGCCGTGCCCCGCGACGCAGTCGGTCAACGTCGTCGGCTCCAAATTGACCGGGCTTACCTATGAATGGTGGGCGATCCGCGACGCCGGCGGCGTCCTCGCCACGAACGTGCAGCACACCGACACTCCCGAAAACGTCTTCGCGGGTCTCGAACCCGGGACGTACTCGTTCGTCTGCATCGTCCGGAACGACCAGGGAAACGCCACCACCAACTTTGCGTGGAATGCCTTTGTGGCGACCGTCGACACGTGCTATGTCTCCGACACCGGTTCCGACGCCTGGCCCTACACCAACGCGGCGACCGCCGCGCGGCAGTTCTCGTCCGCCGCCGCAAACGCCGGCCGCCGCATCGTGATCGCGCCCGACGCCTACGCCTTCGACCACGTGACCGACCCGGCAACCGGCTTCGATTGCGTGGGCGCCGTCCACCGCGCGGTGATGATCGAGGGGGCGGAGAAGCCCGAGGACCTGGTCATCGACTGCTCGGGACTGGGCGGCATCGTACTCAACCACGCGGATGCGTTCCTCCACGGCGTCACGCTCCGGAACTTCC
>CAYVKQ010000521.1:0-253 GCA_964451945.1 uncultured Lentisphaerales bacterium | reverse complement strand
CCGGCACGGCATCCAACCTCGTTGTCTGCGCAAGCGGCGTCGTCGCCAAGGCGGGCAAGTGCGTCTACGTGGGCGAGAAGTCGCTCGTCACCGATCTCGTGGTCACGAACTACAAGAGCACCGCGAGCGGCGACTACCGTGCGGTCCACGTGTACGGCGGCACGCTCAGGAACGCGCTGATCAAGGACTGCGCGAGCCGCGCCGACGTCGCCTACGTCCAGAGTTCGTCCGGGGGAACGCGCGGCAGGGTCGA
>CAYVKQ010000520.1:0-2034 GCA_964451945.1 uncultured Lentisphaerales bacterium | reverse complement strand
CGACCCGCGCGCCACGGTGATCAAGGAGACCTGCTACCGCGTGCTCAAGGCGCTCGACATCCGCGATCCGCTCATGGACCTGGCACTCGAGCTCGAGGACCTAGCGCTGCGCGACGAGTTTTTCGTCTCCCGCAGCCTCTACCCGAACATTGATTTCTACAGCGGCATCATCTACCGCGCCATCGGCATACCCAAGAACATGTTCACCGTCATGTTCGCCCTCGGCCGCCTCCCCGGCTGGATCGCCAATTGGAAAGAGGCGCACGAAGATCCGCGCTTCAAACTGCAGCGCCCGCGGCAGGTCTACGTCGGCCCGACGCTGCGCCATCTTGCCCCCGGACAGAGCACCAAGGAGCCGGCCCACGTGCCGCTGGCGCGCTACTGATCCGGAGTGTCCGTTTCGTTCCCGGCTCCGGCAAAGGGATTCCACCGCCGGAAAAGTCCGACCGGAAAATGAAGCGCCCGCAGCGGCGACTCGTCCAGCAGGCTGCGGACCAGCACCCTTATGCGCACCGCCCCCGGTTCGTGGATGCGGGCGGCAAAGATCTGCGTGGCCAGGCGCAAGAGCGCGCAGACGGCGAAGATGACGTGGTAGTTGATCCACGTGCGTCCCCAGAAACCGACGGAGTACCCCTCCATTCGTTCGAGCAGCGCCCCGCTGACGATGACGCTCAGGCCGCCGCAGATGCCCGCCAGACCCGTCTGCGCGGCGATGAACATCGAGCGGTTCCGCTGCGGTGACATGGTCAGCAGGTATCCCTGGTTCGCCAGCGTGTAGCCGGCGTTGACCAGTCCGTCGGGAAAGAGCAGCAGCGGAATCAGCCAGTACATGTTGTCCGGCGTCACCAGCAGGTAGCCCAGAAAGAGCACCGGCTTGCAGCCCACGCAGAGCCGGAGCACCGGCCGGTGGCCGAAGCGGTCGGCCATCCGTCCCCAGAATCCCGATGCGATCGCGTTGCCGATCCCCTGCAGCGACCAGTAGAGCATCACCAGGTAGGGCGGCAGCTTGAGGATCTTGAGGCTGTAGACGATCAGGAAGACGGAGCCGAACTGCAGGGCCATCTCCCAGAAGCAGGCGTAGGCGATGAAGCGCTTGAAGAGGGGGTCGCGCGCCGGTTCGAGCAGGTTATGCCACAGATTGCGGTCGCGGACGATGGCGTTGGGCGGATCGGGCAGGCGCAGGTAGAGCAGGATGTCGACCGCGCCCGCGGCGAGCGCACCCGCGACCAGCAGGGGATAGAGCCGTGTCGTCGGCCCTGGCTGGCTGTAGAGCAGCCAGGTGACGCCGAGGTAGGCCAGGGTCCAGCCGACGAAGGCCACCCGCTGCCGCCAGCCCCAGACGCGGTTCATCACACGGCGCGGCACGATGTCCGCCACCCACGAGAAGCAGAAGGGCGAGGCAAAGTGAGCGGCGGCCGCGATCAGCGCCAGGAGTGCGATGACCACCGGCATCACGGCCTGCGGCGCCGTGCGGCGCAGCACCAGCGGCAGAAACGCCACGCCCAGGTAGAGCAGCCGGTAGGCGAGCGCGAGCCCCACGAAGATCGGCTTGCGCCGCGCGACACGGTTGAGCACCGCGGCGCCGACGAACTGCATCAGGATCATGACCAGCGGAAGCCCGCTGATCAGGCCGAACTGGAACTCCGTCGCTCCCAGCTCGCGGAAAAAGTCGGTGGCGGCCGGCGAATTGACGCCGACCGCATAGAGGCTGCCGAAGAAACCGCTCAGGACAAGCGGCACCAGCCCCCGCCGCATGGCGTGCGGTTCGCGGACGTTCTCGGAATCAGGCGTGGAAACGGTGGCGGTGGCATTCATAGGACCCGCGCCGGCTCTCCTTGGCCTGTCGTCAGCCGGGCGGCGGCGTCGTTCGGAAAACTGCATGTAGGATGACAGAATCGCCGGCGGAAAGCAAGGGAGCGGTTGCATTGGTTACCGTCCTGCGGTATTGTTCTGGCATGTCGTTGAACGCAAGGCTCGCCCGCCTCTACGCCCGGCGCCGCTTCGGCATGCGCCCGGGGCTCGAACGCATGCAGG
>CAYVKQ010000519.1:0-2040 GCA_964451945.1 uncultured Lentisphaerales bacterium | reverse complement strand
GAGGCGGATGTCATACTCCTCGGCCAGCTTCTCGGCGGTGCGCAGGCAGCCGGGCAGTTCGTGGATATTGAACGAAACGCTCATGAGACGCGCGCCAGCCGCCTTGCTGAACTCGAAGAGCGGGCGCGCCCTGGCCTCGTCGGCGGAGATACCGTTGACCCCCGAACTGACGATCGTGATACCGCCCTCCTGCAGCGTGCGGACCACTGGCGCATGGCTCTTGAGGTCGTTGAAGTCGATGTGGACACCGCAGAGCTCGAGACGGTCAACACCCGTCTCGCGAACGGCCTTGACAAGCTTCGGCAACGCACGGATCTCACGGTAGCAATAGCTCTGGACGCCAAGTTTCTTGATGGAGCTCATTCGGTTCTCCTCTCGTCTGGCGGCGGAGCTCCGACTCCGCCGCTTTAAATAGTGCCATTGTAACCAGCGCGCCGCCCAGCGTCCAGCAAGATGCGACAGGATGGAATCGTTCGCGCAAAAACCGACTGCAAACCGGGCGCAATCACGGTTTCTTTGTCCGTCGCCGGCGGCGCGGCGAGGCGCCGCGCCCTTGGCTGCATGCAAGGTAGGGTCCGCCGTCCCCGGCGGACCGCGCAAGCAGCAGCCACGCGCGCAAGCTCAAGCCGACGCCGCGGCCCGCCGGGGACGGCGGGCCCTACCAGGTGGCGAGCACAGGGCCGAGCTGCAGAGAAACCGTGACTGCGCCCACTGCAAACCCTCCGCTTGACACTCGCTCCCGAAACCCGGACACTATGGCGCACATGGAATCGGCGCCGTGGACAAGCGGCGAAGGAGTGGGGGAGATGCGGACAGTTGGCGTAATTCCGTCCCGCTGGGGGTCGACGCGATTTCCGGGCAAGAGCCTGGCGCCGATCTGCGGCCGGCCGCTGGTGGTGTGGGTGGCCGAGGCCGTCCGGCGCGCCCGGGGGCTTGACGAGGTGATCGTGGCGACCGACGACGACCGCATCGCCGCGGCGGCGCGGGCCTGCGGCGTGGTGGTCGCGATGACGCCGTCGGACCTCCCCTCGGGGACCGACCGCGTCGCCGCGGCGGCGAACCCCGGCGACGACGACATCGTGATCAACATCCAGGGAGACGAGCCGCTGATCGATCCCGCGCTGATCGAGGCGCTGGCGGCGCGTCTGCGGAACGACGGCACCTATCAGATGGCGACGGCGGCGTGCCCGATCGCGACGCGGGAGGATCTGGAGTCCCGTTCGGTGGTCAAGGTCGTGTGCGACGCCGACGGCGGCGCCCTCTACTTTTCGCGTCTGCCGATCCCCTGTCGGCGCGACGGCGAACCCGATTTCGGACAGGGACTCTACTGGCGGCATGTGGGAATCTACGCCTACCGCGGCGCTTTCCTCAAGCGGCTGGTGCGGGAGCCGCCGTGCGCGCTGGAACGGTGCGAGTCGTTGGAGCAACTGCGCGCGCTGCACATCGGCGGACGGATCGCGGTGCTGCAGACGGCGCACGCCGGGTGCGGGGTCGACACGCCCGGCGACGTGGCGCGCGTCGAGGCGGAGATGCGGCGGCGGAAGGTGTGCTAGCCGGAAAGGAGCGGTAGACGGAAGCATGGCAACGGTCAAACAGGTGAAGGTGGGTTCGGTGGTTTTCGGCGCGCGGCCGTTGGTCCTGATCGCGGGACCGTGCGTCATCGAATCGCGCAAGGGGTGCCTGGCGCTCGCCGCCCGGCTGGTCCGCCTGGCGGCCGGGATGAAGGTGCCGCTCGTGTTCAAGGCGTCTTTCGACAAGGCGAACCGCACGGCGATCGACGCCTACCGCGGACCGGGGATCACCGAGGGTCTGGCGGTGCTGCAGGAGGTGCGCGACACGCTGGGTGTGCCGGTGCTGACCGACATCCACGAGCCGCGCCAGGCGGCGCTCGCGGCGGAGGTCGTCGACATCCTGCAGATCCCCGCCTTCCTCTGCCGCCAGACCGACCTGCTGCTCGCCGCCGGCGAGACGGGCAAGGCGGTCAACGTCAAGAAGGCACAGTTTCTGGCGCCCGAGGACATGGCCAACGTGATCGCCAAG
>CAYVKQ010000518.1:0-2044 GCA_964451945.1 uncultured Lentisphaerales bacterium | reverse complement strand
TGGGTGCTTACATGCGCATGTTGGCGCAGCGACCGGGGGGTTTTGCAAGAGCCTCAACATGAAGCAAGACAAGAAACAAAACTCAGACACGGGCGCTGCGGGATGCCCCTCGGGCGGAACCTGCGGCGCCGACTGCGGCGCCTGCGGCGAGGCGGACTCGGCGGCGGCCAACCTCCCCGTCAACACCATCCGGCACAAGATCCTGGTCATGTCGGGCAAGGGCGGCGTCGGCAAAAGCACGGTCGCGGCCAACCTGGCGATCTCGCTCGCCCTGCAGGGGCGGCAGGTCGGCTTGCTGGATGTGGACATCCACGGTCCAAGCATCCCCAAGATGCTGCATCTCGAGGATGCCGAGGTCACGTCGATTGACGGGCACATCCAGCCGGTCCAGCTTGCGGGCGTCAAGATGATGTCGATCGGCCTGCTGCTGCGCGACCGCGACGCGGCGGTGATCTGGCGCGGGCCGCTCAAGATGGGCGCGATCAAGCAGTTTCTCGAGGAAGTCGAGTGGGGCGAACTGGACTATCTGATCATCGATTCGCCCCCCGGCACCGGCGACGAGCCGCTCTCCGTCTGCCAGCTCGCCGCGCCGCTGGACGGCGCCATCGTCGTCACGACGCCGCAGGATGTCGCCACGGCCGACGTGCGTCGCTCGATCGCCTTCTGCCGCCAGTTGGATCTGCGCGTGCTGGGTGTGGTTGAAAACATGAGCGGGTTTGTCTGTCCGCACTGCGGCACCGTGACCGACATTTTCAAGAGCGGCGGTGGGGAACGGATGGCCGCGAGCATGGATGTCCCCTTTCTCGGGCGCATTCCGATCGATCCGGCCATCGGCGTCTCCTGCGACGACGGCCAGCCGTTTGTCTATCACTACAACAAGTCGGAGACCGCCAAGGCCTTTGCACGGATCACGGCGCCGATCCTCGCCCTCTCGGATGGAGAGAACACCAGCGGCGCGAATCCAACGGCAAGCACAAACAAGGAGACTGGAACCATGAAGATTGCCATACCGACGGCCGAGGGTAAATTGTGCATGCATTTCGGGCACTGCGAGCAGTTCGCGCTGCTGGCTGTCGATGCGGCCGGCAAAAAGGTGACCGGCAAGACGATGGTCACGCCGCCGCCCCATGAACCGGGCCTGCTGCCCAAATGGATTCACGAGCAAGGGGCCAACGTGATCATCGCCGGGGGCATGGGCCAGCGCGCGCAGGGTCTGTTTCAGGAGAACGGTATCCAGGTTGTGGTCGGTGCGCCGGCCGGTACGCCTGAAGAGCTCGCCGCCCAGTATCTGGCGGGCACCCTGGCTTCCGGCGACAACGTCTGCGACCACTGACTACCCGTTCGCGCGCCGTTTGCCGACGCGGGGAATGGCGGCCAGCAGCTCGCGCGTGTAGGGGTGCGACGGATGCTCCATCACCGTCTCCGTCGGCCCCGTCTCGACGACGCAGCCGTTCCGCATGACGACAATCCGGTCGGCCAGGTGCCGGACGACGCCCATGTCGTGCGTGATGAACAGGTAGGCCAGGCCGTGACGGGCGCGCAGATCGGCCAGCAGATTGAGAATCTGCGCCCGCACCGAGAGGTCGAGCGCGCTAACCGCCTCGTCGCAGACGAGCAGGCTGGGGCCGAGCGACAGGGCCCGTGCAATCGCGATCCGCTGCCGCTGGCCTCCTGAGAAGGCGTGGGGGTAGCGGTCGAGCAGGTCGGCGCTCAGGCCGACATCATCGAGCTGCCGCGCGGCAAGCTCGCGTCGGTTGGATGGCGTTGCCAGACCATGCGCCAGCATACCCTCGGTGACCAGATCGAGCACCGTGTGGCGCGGATTGAGCGAGGCGAAGGGATCCTGGAAGACCACCTGCACCCGGCGGCGGTAAGCCTTCAGCGCCGCACCCCTCAGCGTCGCGATATCGACGCCCTCCACCAGAATCGAGCCGGAATGCGGCTTCTCCAGACGCAGAATCGTCCTTGCCAGCGTGGTCTTGCCGCAGCCCGACTCCCCGACGATGCCGACCGTTTCGCCGGCCTGTACCGTGAGGTTGACGCC
>CAYVKQ010000517.1:0-2044 GCA_964451945.1 uncultured Lentisphaerales bacterium | reverse complement strand
ACGAGCGCCGCGCCGCCGCGCGTCCGCACGAGACGGGCCGCGGCCACGCCACTGACGCCCGCGCCCAGCACGACGACCCGGCCCGCAGCCGCGGCGGCAAGGATGGCGTTGCAGTCTGTCATGGGAAGCGAGAGCCTCATCACTGCGATAGCTTGACCGTAGCCAAACGGTTGAGGCTGACGCCGGACTCAGCGGCCTCGACTGCCAGTTCACGATGGACTTCGGGTGGCACGCGCACCATGAACTTCCCGCTGAAAGACCGGCTGGCCATCGCTTCGGGAATTGGATCTTGATTCTTCTGCAGATCGTCAACCGCGGTGGCGACAACGGAACGGATACCCCGAAGCGCCAGTTCCGGAGCCGACGCCAGCCAGCTCAGGCCGGGAAACTCCGCACACAGGCCGACATACTCGCCGTCCTCATCCGACCACGTCACCCGATAGGTGTACCGATCATTTCGAATGGTTTTCATACTCCACCCTCTCTATCGCTTTCAAGACCTGCCTCACTTGGTACGCCTTGGCCTTGCCTTGGTCGTTTTGAATGTTCACTCTCGGATCGCCTTGCCAAGGTGTTTTGTAGATTCTGTGACTGCCTCCCGCCTGTCTCGATTCGCCGAAATAGTGTTCGCATACGCTGCACAATTCGGAAAACCGAATATGCTTCGGGCCCGCTCGCATCCGGACGACGATGTCCTCCATTCTCGGCATGTAAATATGGTATCACTATTGATAGCATGGTCAATAGGTCTTTTGGAGTCGAGGCCCCCGCCAAAAAACCAGTGAAAGAACCGCGCGGACGGGGTACAATGGCAAGCGTTTTTTGTCTCACTTCTCGTTTGCTCCGTTTTTTTTGACACGAAAGGCTTTTACCTATGGCATCGCTTACTTCCGCCGACTACACCCTGGCTGCGAACACCATCCGCGGACTCTCCATCGACGGCGTGCAGGCCGCCAAATCGGGACATCCGGGCCTGCCGATGGGGATGGCCGACGTCGCCGCGGTGCTGTGGCTCAAGTACCTGAAGCACGACCCGGCCGACCCGCAGTGGCCCGACCGCGACCGCTTCGTCCTCTCGGGCGGGCACGGCTCGATGCTCCTCTACAGCCTGCTCCACCTCGCCGGCTACGACCTGCCGCTCGACGAGCTGAAGCGCTTCCGCCAGCTCGGCAGCCGGACGCCGGGACACCCCGAATTCGGCCACACCGCCGGGGTCGAGACGACCACCGGCCCGCTCGGCCAGGGGCTCGCCAACGCCGTCGGCATGGCGCTCGCCGAGCGGATGCTGGCGGCGCGCTTCAACGGCGCCGGCGCCTTCGCCCCCGTCGACCACCGCACCTTCGCCTTCTGCGGCGACGGCGACCTGATGGAGGGAGTCTCGCACGAGGCATGCTCGCTGGCGGGACACCTCAAGCTCGACCGCCTGATCCTCTTCTACGACAGCAACCGCATCAGCATCGAGGGACGCACCTCGCTCGCCCTCTCGGACGACCCCAAGCTCCGCTTCAAGGCCTACGGCTGGCATGTGATCGAGATCGACGGCCACGACTTCGGCGCCATCGACAAGGCGATCCGCAGGGCGCTCAAACTCAGCGGCAAGCCGGTCTGCATCATCTGCAACACGTTGATCGGCAAGGGGTCGCCCAACAAGGCCGACACCCACGAGGTCCACGGCGCGCCGCTCGGCGAGGAAGAGGTGCGCCTCACCAAGCTGGCGCTCGGACTGCCGGCCGACCAGACGTTCACGGTTCCCGAAGCGGTACGCGGCCTCTTCGCCGCCCGCGCCGCCAAGATGCGCCGCGCGGCGCGCGCCTGGAGGCGCGCCTTCGACGCGTGGGCGGCGGCGCACCCCGATGACGCGGCGCGCTGGCAGGCCCACATGAGCGGCGCGCTGCCGCAGAACCTCGACGCCCTGCTCCCCGTCTTCGACCCGGCCAAGGCGGTGGCCACGCGCTCGGCGTCGGGCGCGGTGATGAACGCCATCGCCCCCGCCCTCCCCTTCCTGGTCGGCGGCTCGGCCGACCTCGCGCCCAGCACGATGACG
>CAYVKQ010000516.1:0-2051 GCA_964451945.1 uncultured Lentisphaerales bacterium | reverse complement strand
GGTCTGCGTTCTCTAAAGGCCTGTCCCTTGTTCATTATTCGTGTTTGCGCTCAAAGCTTTGGCACCGGCACGACCGTCACGACGACGGTCGCGTTCGACGGTGTGCCCGTATACCAGGCGCAGCAGTCGGTCTTCCCCTGAAGACGGGTCGCCTTCACGTTGCCCGCATCGTAGGCGCGCGGCTCGAAGCCCTCGGCGAGTACTTCCGGCTCGGGCCAGGCCTCGGGCCGCGTGAAGATGAAATCGGCCTTCGCGACACGGCGCTTGAGCTTGCGCGCCCCGCGGTGATAGTAGTAGTTCGCGACGAGTCCCGTCTCAGGATCGTAGAGGAGGCTCGGCGTCGACTCCAGCACGTCGCCGATATTGGTGCGCGCCTTCGTCCATGTCTTTCCTCCGTCCGCGCTCGTCACCTGAAACTGCGCGCCGAGTCCCTGCTCGCAACGTCCGATGAGAAGTATGCGCCCCTTACCGATCGAGACGAGCGAGGATTCCGTGACCCACTCCTTGACCGGCAGGCCGCATTCGATCGTCCGCTGCTCCCAGGTGCGCCCGTCGTCGGCACTGACAAGCAGTCCCCAGGCATTCCCCCCGTCTTTGCGGTAGTTGCCGGAAAACCACGGGGAGACGAGGCCGAGTCCGGGCACGGAAACGGGATCGAGGATCTGCATCGGGAACGGATCGAGACGAAGCGAGGCGATCTTCTCGAACGTGATGCCGTCCGCCGAACGGTAGAGCTCGTGGCGGCGATTTTCCTGCGCCCCCCAGCAGCGCACCCACGCGAGCGCCGCGCCCGTCGAATCAAGCCCGATGCCCTCGTTGACCTCGCCGATCTTCGGATCTGCCGCGACCGTCACCTCCGCCGACCACGTCCTGCCGCCGTCCGCGGAGACCTTCGCATAGGCGTCGCGGCTGCCCGGATCGATCCTGTGTCCGTCTTCAGGGAACGCGTTGTCGCGGCTGTAGGAGCAGACGAGCCTCTCGCCCATCGCCTGGATCATCGGCCAGGAGTTGTAGCCGCGCCGGTTCTGCACGACAAACGCATTCTCGGGCATCCGGCAGTCGCCGATCCCGCCGCGCGCGGGTTCCTCGATGACGATCTCCTCGTGCGGCTCGCCCGGCACGTACCCATGGGTCGAGCCCTGCACCCAACGAATGCGCTTGGGGCAGGCGAGGCTGTTCCACATCGCCCAGACGCCCGACGGCGGACAGCAGTAGTCGCCCAGCCCCGCGCGCGTCACGTTCACGAAACAGGTTTTAGGAATGCGCTTGGCGAGATTTACGGGATCGTAGTAACGCAGGGCCGGCGTCTCGCGGATGTACCACGGGTCGATGACGCGCTTGAGGGTGTCGCGGCCGCCCATGTCGCAGTTCCAGGGGATGGACGGCTCGCAAAGCGTGACCGCCGGATCGAGACCCGCCGCCCAAAGCGACTGCATGCCGCCCATCGAGCCGCCCGCGACGCGCAGGTTCTTGCCGTCCCACTCGGGGAGCGACTTAAGGTATTCGAGCGCGCGCATCAGACGATAGGTGTAACCGCTGAAATATGAATTCTCGGGGTCGGCGTTCTGCTTTTCGTCGAAACAGAAAGTCTTGCCGCCCGAGCAGATCGAGCGGAAGAACTCGTCGTAATATTCAGGCTCGCGTTCGAGATCATAGCCGTGCGGCGAGAAGTAGAACGCTATCTTGTCGCCACCGCCCGAAACAGGATGGACGACGTGACCCTTGTTGGGATAGGTATGTCCGTAACCGTGCAGGGAAACGGTAATCGGATACCTGCCCGGCTTCTTCGGAATCGAGAGGTAGCCGGTCGAGGGACGGGGCCCCGCACACTTGATCGAGACCGCGTACATCGTCTCGAAATCATTCCGCTGCTTCGCGATCGGCCGGCGCTCCGCCTCGAGCGGCACCTTCGCCAGACGCGCCCGCCGCCGCGCCCAGAACGCATCGAAATCCTCCGGCTCCGGGACGCTCGCGAGCTTCTCGGGCTCGACGCCAGCGCTGCCGTCGAAGAAAAGCCGGCGGTTCTTCTTCTCGAACTCGTTCATCGCCTT
>CAYVKQ010000515.1:0-2058 GCA_964451945.1 uncultured Lentisphaerales bacterium | reverse complement strand
AGCGAATGGGTGCAGTAGTAGTGGAAGTTGAACCAGCTCCGCCAGTTGTGGACCGTGTGCCCCGGCTTCACCGGGATGCCGTCGATGTAGGTGTAGGCGAGCGAGCGGCACTCGTGGACATACTCGTATTCGGCGTACATCAGCTCGCCGAACAGCCCCTCGCGCCAGCGGTTGGCCAGCCACATGTTGGCGGCGGAGAAGGGATAGTTCTCGGCCAGGTTGTAGACGAGCCCCCGCTTCTCGACCTCCTCGACCAGCCGCACCCCCTCGGCCATCGAGAAGAACGAAGTGACCTCGGAGAGGACGTGTTTGCCCGCCTGCAGGCACTGGATCGCGTGGGGGCCGTGCGCCGGGCAGAAGGTGGCGAGCAGGACGGCGTCGAAATCCCGTCCGAGGAAGGCCTCGGCGTCGTCGGTCACAAAGGCGCCGGGGCAGGCGGTTCTGAAATTCTCCCGCATGTGCGCGTTGAAATCGCAGCCCGCGACGACGTCGATATTGAGGAACTGGCAGGTCTTGAAAAAGCTCATGCCCCGCCCGAGACCCCAGATGCCGAGCCGGATCCGTTTGTCCGTGTCGAACACGCGCACCGCCGCTTGTTTCCCTGCCATGGCGCCAGACTCCGTTTGGGTTGAGGCCCGCCCGCGCGGGCCGGTACGTGGTGAACGGTCAAACTGTAGTCCAGGCGCCCGCGCGGATGCAAGGGCATTCGTGAAGCGGGTTGACGTCCGCCGGTCAAACGTGTATACCACTCACCGGTTGGAAGTGCCGGCCCCGGCGCTTCCGCGGCGCGCCACCGTCTGGCGCGCGCGTTCGGGCGGGCAAGGCGGGTGTGCCATGGCATTCAAAATCGCGATGATCGGCGCCGGGTCGTTTTTCACGGACGGCATCACGAACGGCCTCTGCGAGGCGAAGGAGATTTTCGACGGCAGCACGTTCGTGCTGGTCGACATCGACAGCAAGCGTCTGGATCTGGCGCTCGACCGCAACCGCGAGATCATCGCGCGCCGCGGAGGGAAGATCACGCTGAAGGCGACCACCGACCGCCGCCGCGCCCTGGAGGGGTGCGACTTCGTGGTCACTTCGTGCGAGAAGCTGCGCGCGCGGTACTGGAAGGACGATCTGGCGATTCCCGCCCGCTTCGGGGTCGACCAGTACCTGGGCGAGAACGGCGGCCCGGGCGGCCAGGCGCACGCCATGCGCAACATCACGATGTTCATGGGAATCTGCCGCGACATGCGCGAGCAGTGTCCGCAGGCCTGGCTGATGAATTTCACCAACCCCATGTCGTTCGTCTGCACCTATTTCCACCGCTACGGCGGCGTCCGCGCGCTTGGCTTCTGCCACCAGGTCCACGGCTCGATCGGCGTGGTTTCCGAAATGCTGGGCTTCGAGCCGGGCGAGCTGGAGGTGATCACGGCGGGGGTCAACCATTTCAACTGGCTGCTCGACATCCGCCGCCGCGGCACCGGCCGCAGCTTCATGCCGGAGTTCCGCGAGCGGGTGCTGAACAGCCGCTACTGGCGCAAGGTGAGGCCGCGCACCCCGGCGCAGGTCTTCACCCGCGACATCTTCGAGACCTTCGGCGTCTATCCCGTGGGCTACGACGACCACATCAGCGAGTACCTCCCTTTCTTCTACGACGCCGCGGGACGCGAGCGCCGGGGGTACGAGTCGAAGATGGGGAGTCTGCAGAAGGAACTGAAAACCTCGCCCCGCTGGCGCAAGGGAGCCACCACCAAGGCGCTCAAGGTGCAGGAGACCCGCGCGCGGCAGGAGTTCTACAATGTGCCGTTTCCCAAGGACGGCGACCACCCCTACTACCGCGAGCGGCCGACCTCGTTCATGGAGGCGCTGGCGACGAACCACACGCTCTATGTCGACAGCATCGTGATCCCGAACCGCGGCGCCGTCCCCAACCTGCCGGCCGACGCGCTGGTCGACATTCCCGCCATCGCCGTCGGCGGCGACGTGCGCGGTGTCACGGTGGGACCGCTCCCGCTGTTTGCCATGGAGCTGTGCCGCCGCCAGATCACGATCCACGAGCTGCTGACCGAGGCG
>CAYVKQ010000514.1:0-2059 GCA_964451945.1 uncultured Lentisphaerales bacterium | reverse complement strand
TTGAACTGTCGAAACGGCGGAGGTAGTCGCGTGGCGTGGCGGTGAGGCCGAGTTTATAGCCGATAAAATAATCGAACACGGCGCGGGCGTTGCCGCCGATGGAGCGGTGGGCTTCGTCGGAAATGACGAGATCGAAGTCGGTGGGCGAGAACAGGCGCTGGTACTTGTTGTTGAACAGGAGGGACTGGACCGTGGTAACGACGATTTCCGCATGGTGCCAGTCGTCCCGGTTCTCCTTGTAGATGACGGTTGCGAGATCCGGGGATAGATAGGCCTTCATGTTCTTCCAGGCCTGGGTCTCCAGTTCGAGGCGGTCCACCAGGAACAGAACGCGCCGTGCGTTGCCCGAGCGAAGGAAGAGCTTGATGACGGCGGCGGCGGTGAGGGTCTTGCCGGTGCCGGTGGCCATTTCGAACAGGAAGCGGTTCCTGCCCTCGCGGACGGCTTGCTGAAGCTTGCGGATGGCATTCAACTGGTATTCGCGCAGGAACCGCAACTTGTTGGACGCGATGTAGGCGGGGCGTTCGGCTTCGTTCCGCCAGGCGGCGTCGGATTTATAGTTCGGGCGCTGGGTCAGCACGATGTAGTCGCTGTCCACGCGTGCGTCGAGCAGGCGCTGCGGATTGGGAGTCGACTTCCGGCAGCCGGTGGCGGACTCGGGCGTAGGAAAGGTGGTGATGAGGTAGGGGTTGCCGCGGTCCAGATCCCAGAAATAGTGGAGATTGCCATTCGAGAGGATGACGAACCGGCAGTTCAGCGAACGGGCGTACTTGCGGGCCTGTTCCTTGCCGACCAGGGGGTCTTTGCCCTCGGCCTTGGCTTCGAGGACGATGAGTGGGAAGCTCCTCGCGTCGAGGAGAAGGAAGTCGATGAAGCCTTTCGCGGTCTTTTCAAAGTCGTTGCCCAGGGCGTCGAGTTCGGCTGTCTTGATCGTGACGCCGGGTTCGAGGCGGATGTTGGCGGGGGATCCATCGGCCGCGAAGAAACGCCACCCGGCCGCTTCAAGCAACTTGTTGATCTTGATCCGCGCTGTGGCTTCTTTGTCGGACATTCAGAATCCTGTCTTGCAGCTTGGGTGGCGATGCTCAGGGTTCGGGTGCTCGCAGGACAAAGGCGCTGGGCAGCAGTTGGCCGAGCGTGTGGTGCGCTGCGGGCGCATCGCCAGGCGTCAGGGTCACGCAGTGGATCGGAAATCCGGGCACCACAAACTCGGACAGCATCTGGCGGCAGATTCCGCAGGGCGGCGCGGGCGTCCGCTCCCCGGCGGCGATCGCCAGCGCGGCGAAGTGTCGAATGCCCGTGGCGAGCGCCGTGGCGAGCGCGACGCGCTCGGCACAGAGCGTCGCGCCGTAGGAGGCGTTCTCGATGTTGCAACCGGTGATGATGCGGCCGTCGTCCGCCAGGAGCGCGGCGCCGACGCGGAAGCGGGAGTAGGGGCAGTAGGCCTGGCCTGCGGCGCTCCGCGCCGCCTGTTCCAAGGCGCGCCAGTCGATCCGTTTCATGTGGCCTCGCTGAGGGTTTCGAGTATCAACGGCGTCTCCGCCGGCGGCTGTTCCGCGAGCGTGATCGCCGCCAGCACCTGTTCCGCGGCGCGCGCGGCCTCTTCCGCGCTCCGCGCGTGGACGCGGCACAACGACTCTCCGGCGCTGACGTGGCGTCCGTTTTCGACCAATTCGCCAATGCCGGCGGACGGATCGATGACGTCGGTCGCCAGCCGGCGGCCGGCGCCCAGTTCCAGCACGACGCGTCCGAGCGCCTCGGCATCGATATCGGCCACGAAGCCGTCGGCGGGGGCCGGCACCGCACGCTGAACGGGTGCGGATGGCAGGCGGGAGATGTCGTCGATGCAGCGGGCATCGCCGCCCTGGGCCGCGACCATGCGCGCGAAGCGTTCCAGGGCATGCCCCGTGTCGAGGAGCCGTTCCAGCGCTTCGCGGGCGCGGGCGAGGGACGGTTGTTGGCCCGCGAGGACGGCCATGTGGGCGGTCAGCTCGATGGTCAGGTGGCGGACGACCCGCGGGCCGCCGCCGCGGAGCACCTCGATGGCCTCCTTCACTTC
>CAYVKQ010000513.1:0-2061 GCA_964451945.1 uncultured Lentisphaerales bacterium | reverse complement strand
CGGCGCCCACGCCGGCCTGGTCCTCGCCGAGATCGAGTTGCAGGCCCCCGACCAGCCCTTCGCCCGCCCCGCGTGGCTGGGCGAGGAGGTCACGGACGATCCGCGCTACTGCAATTCCACCCTCTCAACCGCGCCCGTGTCGTCTCTACCCGTCTCGGCAGGCTGATTGAATCTGGTGCAGGGACATGGTTGGCACTCCTTGTGGCGTCACAGCAGGGGCAGGACTTCGCGGTCCAGCACGGCATAGGCGCGTGCGATGTCGAAGGATATTTCGGGACGCAGAAGGTCGTCCGTGTCGTGGATGAAGTCGGGGTGCTGCATCTTGGCCTCCATGTTCCGCCGGTATTCCCTTTCGCTGACCGCGGCACCCGTCGCCTGCATGTACTGCCGAAAGCACTGGACGATAAGCGACGGTTCCGCCTTGCCGACAGTCAGCCCCATCCAGAGGTCGAAGAGGTCGCGGCCCTTGCGGCGCTGGTAGAGCGCCCGGAGCTTGGTTCCCAGGAGTTCTTCCAGACGGTAGGTGGCGACGGCGCAGTCACCCTCGAACCAGCGGGAAGATACCCGGAAAGGGCGCGACTCCGGTCCCAGGACGGTGAAGTGCTCCCGCGAGTTGATCTCAACCTTCATCCGCAGCACCGGGGAGAGTGCGCTCGTGCCGGCCACGCGATAGGTGAGCGTGACCACCCCGGGGCCCTGTTTGCGCTGCGGCTTGCCCAGTAGCGGGTCGAGCGCTACCCGGAGCGCATCGAAAACGGGACCGATTGGCCCCGCCTCTCTCTGCACGAGGTCGATGTCCTCCGAGTAGCGGCTGGCCGGCGCAAGGTGCAGTTTGTGCAGTGCCGTTCCGCCGCGGAAGGCCAGGCATTGGGCCAGGGTTGCGTTGGAGAACAGCATGACCAGGCTGCGGGAGATCACCAGGTCCTGCTCGACCATGCTCTCGCTCTTCCACGGGGCGTGCGCCGCCCATTCGCGCAGGTAGTTCTGGGGAATCATCGTTGCCGCTCCAGTCAAATGTCGGGTTCAATCTCCGTATTCTCGACGATCCGCCACCGGGCGTCGCGCTTGTCACCCACGGGCAGCCGGGGATCCAGCTTGCGCCACAGCGGTTTCCGCTGGGCCAGGGCCTTGTGCAGCCCCCCCGTCAGTTTGTCCCAGCCCGTGTGATCCAGCAGCCAGCCCAGGCGCTGCAAGGGGGCCGTCTCGCACCCGAGGCCGCAGAGCTCGGCCAGCGGCGTAGCCCTCATGGCCTCGCCGAGTTCCGCCAGGATCGTCGCGGTCCGGCTCAGGGAGCGGCACGCGCGGGGCAGAAACAGAAGGTCGTAGGCCGTCACCTCAGGCGTGCTGATGCGCAGGTAGCCGGCCGGAACGCTCCGCTTGACCCACATCCGCTCGGTGATGGGCCGTTTGCGGAAAAACGCGATCCGGAGATCCTGGTGCTGGTAGGGCCGTATGGCGCGGTCCACGACGACCTGAAAGGTCTGGACGCGCTGGTGCGCGGCGCCGTGCATCTCCGCCGCACTGACGCCGCCCACGTAGTACTGGAGGTCGTTGTGGCGCGCCCAGTCGTCGAGGAACGCCTGCGGCGGTGCGAACCCGAACGTCTGGTTACCGGGCTCGATGACGGCGTAGAAGCCGCGGCCAACCGGCATGATCCACCCGGCAGACCTCAAACGGGCGAGCTGGTTGCTCAGACTCGGCCCGTCACCCAGTCGTTGAACGGCATCGCTTCGCGCAAAGGTGCTTTTCCCGTGGCGCAGCAACTCCCTGACAAACTCGACTCCCGCGTATCGTTTCGTTTTCATAAATTCACTCACAAAGTGAACTGGCGAACATTAAACGACTTTCTGGCGGTGAAGGCAAGCGGAATGCACAGCCGGTGTGCATTCAGGTGCGGGGTTCCTGTCGAAACGCTCATCAGGAGGCAGGCGGACACGCACCCAGTTCCGCAGCACGGTCCTGCGCTAAGACTGCTGCACCTCTCCTCCAGCCGGCGAGAACCGGCGCCTCGCGCGGGACGACTTGGCCGCTTGACAACGCGCGAGATCGAATCGCTGAGGC
>CAYVKQ010000512.1:0-2075 GCA_964451945.1 uncultured Lentisphaerales bacterium | reverse complement strand
CGCGCCTGGCGGCGTTCGCCGCCGGCGGCGGCACGGTGGTCGTCCCCTACGCGCCCGCGGCCGAGTGCCTCGACTGGCTGCCATTCGCGCTCCGCCCCCAGCGGAAAGAAATCTTCCTCGGCCGCCCCGCCGGCGTGCCCGAACTGGAGGGCCTCACCTCGGCCGATTTCTTCCTGCGCGAAGTGATCGATTTTCCGGTGTTCGCGGAGCTGCCGCCCGGCGGCCGCGGCGACGACGGCGGCTTCACCGCCGTGGTGCCGCACGGCAAGGGGCGCTTCGTCTTCTGCCAGCTCTACCCCGCGCTCTTCCCCGATCCGTGGCAGCGGACCAAAACGCACGCCATCCTCTCGACCCTGCTGCGTGCTTGCGGCGTGGCGGCGCGTTCCGCGGACGCCGCCCTTCCCGACGACCTGGCGGCTCTTTGGTACACCGAGGCGCCGCTCGATTTCAACCCCGACCTGCACCGGAGCTGGTGACGGGCGGGCCGCATGCGCCCGCCCCGATGTGGCCAAATGAACCTGGAAACGACAGTTGATTCACCTCACTTCAGCGTTGAGCGTTGGGCGTTGGGCGTTCGGCGTTCAATTCTGAAGTTGCCCCCTCGCTCATTCGCGGCGCGGCGGCGCGGACGCCCGCGCCCCCCAGGTTTTTGCCGGAGCCTCGGGAAACAAACGGTTTTGGTCGTCGCGGCTGCGGCCTTGGCGCTGTCGGCCGGCGCAGCCGGTCTGGATGATCTGCTGGGGGCGCCGGGCGGCGGGTCGGTATTGGAGATGCTGGACGACGGGCCGCGCCTCCTGTTCTACGCTTCGTTCGACGAAAGTGCCGCCGGCGTGACACCCGACTTCCGCATCGCCAACACCGGCACGTCGGAGGCGGAACTGCGGTTCGAGCCGGGCGCGCGCGGCCGCGCCGTCCGCTGCGACGGGCACATGATCGCCTATCCCGCCGCCGAGGTGCTGCAGCCGAAGCGCGGCAGCCTCTCCTTCTGGTTCAAATGGGACGCGGCGCCGACATACAAACATGCCGATCCGGCCACGAAACCGGAAATGGTCAACGGCGCCCTGTCGTTCCCCGTTCCGCGTTTCGACGTCGGCCGCGGCGAGTGGCAGCACTGGGTGGTCACCTGGGATGAAGCGCGCAAGGGCGCGACGCTTTACCGAAACGGCGCGCAGGTCGAGACCCTCGTCCTGCGCGAGCCATTCCAGGAGGGGCGGCTGCGGCTCGGCTTCGGTCTGCCCGGGCTGCTGGACGAGGTGGCGGTGTTCGGCCATGTCCTCTCGGCCGACGAGATGGCGGGCCACCGGCAGCGGGTGCTGGCGGGCGAGGCGGGCTGGCCTGACGCCGCCAAGCTCCAGCCGTCCGCCGCCCGCTATCCGCTGGCGATCCGCGCGGCTGAGGCCCCGCGGCCGGCGCCGCCCGCGGCCGCCGACTGGGCGCTGCCCGCGGCGCAGCCGTTCGGCGCGCGCCGCCGCTACCGTTTGGACGGCCTCTGGCGGGTGCAGCCCTGCGCCACCCGCATGGCGTGGCCGACGGCGTTGGGGGAAGCCGGGGCCGGGCAATGGGAATCCCGTTATGCGCCGCGGCAGGCGCCCTGGGGCTACGTCAAGGTGCCGGGAAGCTGGCGCTCGCGGGCGGGCGATCTGATCCTCGACGAACGGGCCCGGAAGTCCGTGCCGAAGTGGGAGCAGGTTTCGGTCTCGCTCTACTCGGCCGCCTGGCTGGAGCGCGATTTCGTGTGGCGCGAGCCCCTGCCCGAAGGTTCGGGCCTGCTTCTCGTCTGCGACGCGGTCTACGACACGTCCGACGTGTATCTGAACGATGTGTTTCTCGGTACGGTCCGCGCCGGCGCCACGCAGGCGGCGGGGGTCTTCGACGTGACCGACCTCGTGCGCGCCGGCCGCCCCAACCGCCTGTCGGTGCTGGCGGGCCGCCCCTACGGCGACTACCAGCACTTCAACCGCGAGAAAAAAGAGATTGAGTGGGATCCATCCGGGTTGCGCGGCCCGGTCTATCTGGAGGCGCGCCCTTCGCGGCATCTCGCCGTTTCCGAGGTTTTGACGATTCCCTCCTACCGC
>CAYVKQ010000511.1:0-2077 GCA_964451945.1 uncultured Lentisphaerales bacterium | reverse complement strand
TCAGCAATCTGACCAGCGACGCCGCGCTTGAACTGGCGGGGGTCACGGTGGCCCGCACCCCCGCCGGCACGGCCGAAACGGTCCAGCGCACCGTGGCGACGGACGCCGCCGCCGCGCCGCGCGGCACCGCCGTGGTGCCGGTGGTGCTGCCCTGCGCCGCGACGGTCGCGGCCCAGACCTTCACGGTGCAGGCGACGGAGGCGCTCGACGATCCGAGTTCCTCGGTCACGTACACATGCGACCTCTTCCTGCCCGCCCCGGTGCCGCCGGCGCTCATGATCGAGCTGTCGACCACCAACCAGCCGCTGGCCGGCGCCGGATGCGTGTACCAGGCGCGGATCCACAACCGCAGCCAGGAGGCGATCGATCTGGTGATGTGGCGCGACGCGCAGCCCGGCGACCTCTCGATCCGGGTGCTGGACGCCTCGGGCGCGGTCGTCAACCGCGAGGACGCCCTGATGCCGGCGGCGGAGCTCAACCGCAGCGACGACGGCCACCGCGGCTTCCTCACGATCCTTGCCGGTTCCTCCGTGCTCGTCAACATGCCCGAGATCATCATCCCCGAAGCGCTGGGCGGCAGGGGACAGGCGGCCGTCGAGGTAGTGGCGCAGCGCGTCTACTGGCGGTGCGGCGAGAGCGACGAACTGCTCTCCGGACCGCTGCAGGGGCGGGTGACGATCACGCCGACGCTTACCCCTTACTCGGCCTACGGTCTGCCCGAGCGGGTGCTCTATGTGGCCGGGGAATCGCTGACGGTCACCGGCTATGCCTTTGAGCGCGTCAGCGGCGCGCGGGTCACCAACGTGCCGGTCCGCGTCGGCATGGCGCTCGGCGACTATGTCTGGTTCACGGAGACCGTCTCGGACGGCGCGGGCAATTTCAGCGTGGCGTGGCCCATCGCCGCGGGCGTGTCGGGGGTGTTCGACGTCTGGGCGTCGCATCCCGATGTGAAGGACCGCTTGAACCACGGGCAGGCGGCGGTCCACCAGGTCTACTTCCGTCCGAACGCCGCGGACCTGCGCACGGCCGCCAACGACCTGCTCACGGTAAACCTGAAGGTCTACAATCCGGGCGAATTCGTCTACTCCAACCTGACCAGCGTCTTCCGTGCCTGGCAGATGGACGGCACGAACGAGATTCCGTTGCCGCCGACGGCGGTCACCGGCTGGGTCGATCAGGTCGAGAGCCTCGTCATCGGCGCCTTCAAGCAGACGCCGGTGTCGCTGAAGCTGGCACCGACCGAAGATGCACCCGCGCGCCTGATGGCCCGCTTCGAGATCGTCACGGGCGAAGGACTGCGCATTCCGTTCGACGCGAACGTCAGCGTGTCGCAGCCCCTGCCGCTGCTGCAAGTGGTGGCGCCGGCGGCCGGCTATGTCGACATGAGTCTCGACCGCGGCAAGGTCCGCTCCGCCGACATCGAGGTCCGCAACGACGGCTTCAAGCCGCTGCTCGGCGTGAGCATGGCGCCGCCGCAAACGGTGCCCTGGATGCAGGTCGCGCTGACGCCCAAGCCGGACGGTTCGTTTGCGCTGCCCGACTTGCCGCCGGGCGCCAGCCACACCTTCCAGGTCGTCTATGCGCCGGGAGACGATGTCGCCATGAACTACTACAGCGACACGCTGGTCATCACCGGAACCAACTCGGCGGTGGCCAAGACAATCAACCTCTACGCCAAGATCACATCGGACCAGACGGGATCGCTCGCCTTCGCCGTGCGCAACACGCTCAACCAGGCGGTGCCCGACGCTGCCGTGCGGTTGCGCAGTGCGCTGGACGGCAGCGAGCGCAGCGGCATCCGGACCGACGCCAACGGCGAGGTCGAGATCGCCGAGTTGATGGAGGGACGCTGGCACTGGCAGGTCTCCGCCAGCGGCCACGGCACCCAGGCGGGGACGACGTCGGTGGAAGCCAACAACCTCGTCGAAACCCAGGTCGTGCTGAACCGCGAGCTCGTCACCGTCAACTTCTCGGTTGTGCCGGTTCCCTTCACCGACCGCTACACGATCAAGATCGAGCAGACCTTTGCGACCCATGTGCCGGCACCGGTGCTGGTGGTCGACCCGGTCTTCATGCA
>CAYVKQ010000510.1:0-2080 GCA_964451945.1 uncultured Lentisphaerales bacterium | reverse complement strand
CCCAGACCGACGCGGTCGTCGGCAAGGGGCAGCTTTTCGCCTCCAGCTACATCGACGTCACCGGGCTGGCGGACGCCGGCAAGACGCACACCCTCTCCATGTGGCTCAACGGCGGCGCCGGCAGCTCCGCCGCCAACATTTTCCCGTTCGATGTCGAACTCGGGCGCCTGGTTGTCGGCTGGGGCGCCGACCCCGCGGGCAGGATCGGCCTCTATGACGGCGCATGGCGCAATTTCGGCAACACGCCCAGTCTCAACACCTGGCACCACATCGTCTTCGTCTGCGGGGCCAGCACGGTGTCGCTCTATGTCGACGGCGCGCCGTACGGTTCCGCACAGAGCTATACCAGCCGGGCCATCGGCGGGAAGGTGACCCTGGGCAGCCGCTATAGCTACGCCAACAATTTTCCGGGGATGATCGACGAGGCGCGGGTCGCCTCGGTCGCCCGTTCCGCCGACTGGGTGTGGGCCTACTGGATGAACCAGGGATCGAACGGCGAGTTCAACGCCACGGGCGCGCCTGAATTCCAGGCCCTGCCCACCATCACGAACGTCGGCGTGGCGACCAACGTGACCACCGCGAGCGCCTGGCTGAACGGCGCGCTCGTTGCGACCGGGGCCAGCGCGACCGCGGTGTCGGTCTACTGGGGGACGACGGACGGCGGCACCAACGCCGTCGACTGGGGGGCGAGTTTCCACTGGTCCGCGCCGCGGGTGCCGGGCGACTTCACGGTGCAGGCGACCGGCCTGACAGCCGATTCGACCTATTTCTACCGCTTCGCGGCGTCGAACGAGGCGGGCGTGGTCTGGGCGGAGCCGGCGTCCGCCTTCATCGCCGGCGCAGTCCGGATCGAGACGGGAGCCAACGCGGCGGAGAGCGGACCGACACCGGGCACCTTCACGGTCCACCGCGCCAGCAGCGCCACCGGCTGCGACCTGACTGTCGCCTATGCCGTCGGCGGCACGGCCACCCCGGGCACGGACTACGCGCCCTTGGGCGGCGCGGTCACGATCCCGGCGGGGGAAACCTCGGCGACAGTGGTCGTCGCACCCGTGTTCGAACGCATGCCGGAGGAGGACGAGACGGTGACAATCACGCTGCTGCCGGGACCGTACATGCAGGGGACGCCCGCAAGCGGGACCCTGGTGATCGAGGACTACCGGCTCGAAGTGGTCTGGGACGGCTCGGACAACATGACCTGGACACAGCCCGACGCCACAAGCTGGAGCGGCGCGACCTACGAGACCAACGGCTTCGCGACCTTCGCCGGCGCGGGGCAGGGAACCGTGTCCCTCTCGGGGACGATCACCCCCGGCGGCGTGACCGTCGGCGCGGGAACCTACACCTTCGGCGGAACGGCCATCGCCGGCGACGGCGGCCTGACCGTCTCCGGCGGCACGCTCGTCATCAACAACACCGCCAACACCTACGCCGGCGACACCACCATCGCCAGCGGCGCCAAATTGCAGATCAACCAGGACAACCGTCTTCCCTACGGCGCCGGCAAAGGCGGCGCGACGGTGGACGGATCGATGATCCTCAACGGCTTGAACGGTTCGGCTTCGGGGCTGGTTGACAAGCCAGGCGACCAGGCCCGGACGCTCACGCTGGGCGCGGGCGACGCCTCCGGCGCCTTCGGCGGCATGATCCGGCGGACGGCGGGCGTCTTGCTCGTGACGAAGACGGGCGGCGGCACCCAGACCCTGAGCGGAACCAACCGCTACAACGGCGCGACCGTGGTCAACGGCGGCACGCTGCGCTTCACCGGCGCCAACATCCTGAGCGGCGCGCTCACGGTCAACAGCGGCGTTCTGGCGCTGGAGGGTTCGAACACGCTCTCCGATGTCGTGACGGCCAACGCCGGCGGCACATTGAGCGTGGGGCACCCGCAGGCGCTCCGGGGAGCGCCGGTTGTCGCGGTGGCTGGCGGCGCGACCCTCGACGTGTCCACGCTGGCGGCGCCGCTTGCCCTCGCCGCTTCCCAGACGCTGCGGATCGACGGACACGGCGCCACGGCGACGCTGGCGACCGCGCCCGGCAACGGGCTGGCGCCGGCGGCGACCGGCGCGCTGCACATCAA
>CAYVKQ010000509.1:0-2091 GCA_964451945.1 uncultured Lentisphaerales bacterium | reverse complement strand
CGTCCGCGTATCGGCTTTTCCGTGCGCGAGAGGCGCACGGCTTACCGGACAAAGAGAAACTGAATTCATTTCGCCGCTTCGTCTGGCCTTCCGCTGACCGAAACCAACGTCCAGTTCCCATCATGCTTCAGGTAAACCTCGCTCCATTTTCCTGTGACAATGAGAGCCTGTCCATTTCTCGGCGACCCACATTCGTCACCCTTTCGAGCTAGTTTCTCGCGATTTATTTTGACGCCGGATTTTTGTGCGGTTACTCGCGGCGGATTGCCCCGCCTATCTGGCTGAGGTCTTTTCCGGGCTGGGTGGAGTGGCCCTGGATTTGTCATCCTTTCGGCAGAGTTTGGTTATTGGCTTACATTGACACTGTGGATCGACGAAGACGTTTGCGTCGCGTCCCATGGCGGCGAGAAAGGCTGCGGGATATTCCGCGGGCGGGCACAGCAGGGATCGGCGGCTGCACCGACGCGCCCCGCGATGACGACCACTGCTCGATGTGCGGCAAGGCCTTCTGCGCCGTCCGTACCAGCAAACGCATCCGGGAACAAGGCTAGGGCGTCGCGATCCGCACGCGGTAGAAGCGTGCGGCGGGGGCCGGAGCGCCGGTGTCGAGGTAGGTCAGCACGCCGTCGGCAGCGGCCGTCCGCAGGCTGGCGCCCTCCTCACCCGCGCCGTCGGGCGCATCGCCCCAGGGTCCGGCAGGGGTACCGGCGCACTCGACCTGGTAGGTCTTGCCCGCCTTGGCGTTCCAGCGCACCCGCATCGCCATCGTCTCGCCGCCGTCCGCCGCGACGATCTTGAACACGTCCGTCGCGCTGTTGGGATCGGTCCCCGCCGCGACTTCCGCTTCGTCGTCCGCGCCATCGCCATCGCTGTCGGCGAGCAGCGGGTTGCACACATGCGTGTTCACCTCGGCATAATCGCTCAGCCCGTCGCCATCGCTGTCGGCCAGATCGGTCCGCGTGCCGAGCCGCTGCTCCTCGCCGTCGAGCAGGCCGTCGCCGTCGCTGTCGAGGCTGGTCATCACCTGTACTGCGGCGGTGTTGTTGCGCTCCTCGATCTCGACCACCGCGTTCACGGGATCGACCGCGATGTACACAACCTCGAAGGCCGAGGTGAAGGTCTCCGCGCCCATCTCCCAGCGGAAGCCGGCGTCGTACACTCCGTTCGTGCCGAAGACCATCGCACCCAGCGTATCGGTAGCCAGCAGGTCGCCGTCGCTCGTCCCGCGCCGGAAGGTCACCTGCGTCCCCTCCGCCGCCGTGACCGCGCCCTCGTTCAGGACGGTGGCGCTGATCAGACGGACATTCGTACACTCGTTCAAGGCCGAAGCGCCGTCCACCGTGAGGTCGGGCATGAGCGCGGCCAGCGTCGCGACATTGTTGGCCCGGTTGCGGTCGTCGGTCTCCAGCCCCGGATCCGCCACCGCGTAGAGCACCACGTTGCTGACCGCCTCTGGAATGGTCCATGCCACGGTCACCACCTCGGACGTGCCGCCCTGCACCTGCGCCACGCGCTGCGTCGCACCGAGCAGCGCATCCCCCTCGTAGACGCAGACCGCGAGGTTGGTCACCGCGAGGTCGCCCCGGTTTTCGACCGTCACTAGAATCTCCACGCTCTCTCCGAACGCCACGGCGTTGGTCGAGAGGCTGATGCCGTACTCGGGGATCGCCGGATCGGGGCCGACCGGATGATCCAGCACGCACAAATCCACCGCGCCGAAGACCGGCACGCCTTCGGCGTCCTCGCCCACCGCCACCTTCGAATAGGCCAGACGCAGCCGCCCGTCGGCGCCGAACAGTCCGGCAAACCCGCGCTCCAGCGCTGGATCCTCCAACAGCCGCACGCCATGGCTCCACAAGCCTTGTACAGGATCGTAGTTGAGGATGTAGGGATCGGGGGCCGCGACGCCCTCGCCCCCCGCATCCTGCCAGACCACCGCCAACTGCCCGTTGGGCCCCGTGACCAGCTTGAAGTCCCGCGCCGCGCTGCCCGCGCCGACTTCGCCGACAAGCGTCACGTCCGCCAATTCCAGCCCTTTGGCGGAGCGGATCGCGCCATCCTGGAACCAGACCACCAGCAGACTGCCATCGG
>CAYVKQ010000508.1:0-2096 GCA_964451945.1 uncultured Lentisphaerales bacterium | reverse complement strand
CGAAGGGTCCGTGCTGGAAGTGGTCAACGGCACACTGGTGTTGGGCGAAGGCGAAGAGGCCCACACGATCAGCGGCACCTTCACGATCTTCAACAGTTTCGGCTCGGTCTATATCGAGGAGGACACGGAGTTCAGCGGCGCGACGCTGGCGCTGATTTCCGACATCCATGTGGCGGCGGGAAAAACGCTGACGGTGAGCGGCGCTCTGACGCTCGACGGCTGCGTCGTCAGCAGCACGACCCCCGGCTCGCCCTTCGCGATCGACGTGACGGAGACGGGCGTCCTGAAGATGATCCGCACGGAGCTCACCGACGCCGTGATCACGCTCGCGGGCGACGCCTCCGAACTGCGCGACAACCAGTTCTCCAACGTGGCGGTCACGGTCGCGGCCGCGGCGGAAGCCAACGCCGTCTTCCACAACGTCTTCCTGGCCGGCACGGCGCTGACGGACGGCGGCACGGACACGGTTGTCCTCATGGATGGCTGGGGCAACGTCGCCTCGCTGGCGGAGACGCGGAACGACCTGACGCTGGGGCTGGCGACGACGGGGCTGGACGCGGACCGCACGCTGGACGCGGCGGGCAACCTCTACATCCAGCCCGGCGACGTGGTGCGGATCAACCTCGACGTGGCGAAGCTGGGCGAGAAGGTGGGCGGCGTGGATGCCATGCTGGGCTTCAGCGCGGGCTACTTCGATGGAGCGGCGAGCCTGCTGGGCGCCGCGGCGCCCTGGGAGTACGTCCCGCCGGCGGTTGACTTCCTGACCAACGGGGTGTACGGCGCCATCGACGCGGCGTTCGGCTTGATCATGGAGTATCCCGACCCGGTGGGCACGACGAATGCCGGCACGGTGGCGGAGATCGACATGGCCAGCTACGCGGACGTGGAGGGCATCACGCGCTTCTACTTCCGGGCCTGGCAGACGAACGACAACCCCCAGGCGGTGACGCGCCTGACGGGCTTTGACGGCACGGACGACTACGCGCTGCAGCCCTTCACGCTCAACAGCGGGCTGATCACGGTCGACGGCACGGCGCCGCTGATCGACAACCTGACGGCGGAGCAGGTCCAGGACGAAGCGCCCGCCGCGCTCTTCCTGGAGGGCGTGGTGACCCGCCAGGGCACTGTGACCTTCACCGTCGAGACGCACGACGCGCTGGCGGGGATTGACGACGAGAAGGTGGTGCTGCTGCTGACGCACCGCGATTCGGCGGCCGACTTCGTGGCCACCCAGACGTTCAGCGAGACGTTCCTGGTGGGCGAGGCGACCTGGACGCGCTACACCTTCACGCACACGTTCGACACCAGCTCGGCGACCGGCCTCTACGATGTCGAGGCGCAGGCGGTCGACCGCTCCGGCAACGCCAGCCTTGTGCTGGAGGGTGTGCTGGAGTTCGACCGCCGGCTGACGGTGGAAGTCGCCATGCAGGGCGCGGCGGCGAACACCTACGGCCGCCTGGTGACCTTCGTGGCCACGGACGCGGCCGGCGCCGTGCTGGAGACCTGGGAGGCGACGGTCGCCTTCACGAACGGCCTCGGCGAGGCCGTCCTGGGCGACGTGCCGGTTGGCATGGCGGCCCTGAGCGCCAAGACGGACGTCAGCCTGCGGCGGCGCCTCGCGCTCGCGCTCGACGGGGAAGGGCAGGCTGCGGCCTCGTTCACGGGTGATGACGAGCTGCTGGGCGCCGACCTCAACGGCGACAACGTGGTCAACATGTACGACTACAACCGCCTGCGCTACTACTGGTACAGCGAGAACGCTGTCGCCGACATCGACGGCAACGGGGACAGCGACGGCGACGACCTGGCCATCCTGCGCTCGAACTGGTTCCTCGCCGGCGACCCTCTGTAGGGATGTCCTCCCTCCCGGCCCCCGCCTCGGGCAAACGAGGCGGGGGCCTTTTTTTGCCTGCAAGGCTCACTGTGGAAAAGACGGGTGACTTCCCGAGAACAGATTCAGCAATCTCCCGATGTTGTGCCCTGCGCCTCAGGGTGTAAGGTCTAACGCGTCGGTTACTCCGGTAGCCGCATCAGCCGGCCGGCAATCAATGTTGTTTGCCGGACAATACACAGGATGAGAATAACGATGAAGACAG
>CAYVKQ010000507.1:0-2097 GCA_964451945.1 uncultured Lentisphaerales bacterium | reverse complement strand
GGCACGCCCCGCGGGCGGCTCACGAAGCTCCAGCGCGGAATCGCCGGCCAGCCCTGGCGGAAGGCCAGGGAGGGCGTCGAGGTGAAGACCGCCGCGGGCTCGGACGGCGACACCTACGTCCTGACCCGCAGTTGCGGCCGCCGTGACAAGGAGCAGTCCATGCGCCGCAGGAGGCTCCGGCTCCTGCTCCGGCGCCTCGGCGAGATCGCGCAGATGAAGGACCTCGCCCGCGACGCGCTGGTGGCGAAGGTCGCCGTGGCCAGGCACGAGGCGGGGCGCCCCGCGGCCCGCGCCGTGGACGTCAGCCTGCCGACGGCCGAAGCGCCGTTCTCCTTCGGACTGGACCGCGCGAAGCTCCGTGACGTCCGCAGGGGCGAGGGCACGTACCTGCTGCGCACGAACCTGCCTCCGGAGAACCCCGAAGACCTCTGGAAGCTCTACATCACGCTCACGGAGGTCGAGCAGGCCTTCAAGGAACTCAAGAACGACCTCTCCATCCGCCCGGTCTACCATCAGACGGACGGGCAGATCGAGGCGCACATCTTCGCGGGGTTCCTCGCCTACTGCCTCTTCGCGACGCTCAAGCAGCTCTCAAGGGGGCTCGCGCCCGGGCTCACGCCTCGCGCCGTCCTGGACAAGTTCAAGACCGTGCAGATGATCGACGTCCACTTCCCCACGACTGACGGCAAGACCCTCGTGCTGCCGCGCTACACACAGCCGGACAAGGATCTCCAGATACTCCTCCACCGGCTCGACATGCGCCTTCCCGAACAGCCACCCCCCCGCATCGAGGCTCCCGCCGGGAACTGAAATGTAGGGGAAACCTTCGGGGTCAAACCCCAGCAAAATCGATGGTTTATGCCTCGAACGGGGAAAGTCGGGTTAGCTGTGCCGGGAACGGCGAGGGTTCCCTGGTCGCCCACGGCCCGTGCTAACGGGTTCGATGGAGCGCCAACAGCCCGGTCACCTGACTGGCCGTGACCGGGCGCGGCGCCTGCCCATGCCTCACTTCTCGCTTGCCAACCGGCGCAGGACATACGATTCTTGGTTCCTGCCGAAAGGATACCGCCATGTCCGACGTCATGACCGCGCTGAAAACCGAGATCGTCCGCCTTGCCCGCAAGGAGGCCAAAGCGTCCGCCGATCCGATCCGCAAGCCCTCGATCGCCGCCAGGAGGACCTTGGCCGACCTGAAGCGCCGGGTAGCCGTCCTGGAGAAGGAGATCAAACGGCTTGCCGCCCTGCCGGCCAATGTGCCGCAACCGGAACCCGAAGCCGCATCCGCAGGCACGGGGAAATGGATCAGCGGCAAGGGCGTTCGCGGCCTCCGCCAGAAACTCGGCCTGTCGCAAGGGGCGTTCGCCAGGCTCGTGGGCGTGACGCCCAAAGCCGTGTGCCTCTGGGAGGGCAAGTCCGGCATGCTGCGGATGCGGGACGCGACCAAAGCGGCGGTCATGGGGATCAGGGGGCTGGGCGCGCGGGAGGCCGGGCGGCGGCTGGAGGAGATGTCGGGGAATGCGAAGGCAAACCCGAAGTCCGGCAAACGGGGTAATGCCTCGCGCAGCGGGAGGTGATCCATGGGCGGCGAGTTGTTGGGCGTGCGGCGGGACGACATCGAGGAGCGGTTTGACGACGGCGAACACTGTGCGATCTGCGGTGCCGACGACGAGAAACTGCTTGAGGCCGCCGTGATCGACGAGGATGAGTGTGCGCTGGTGTGCAAAGTCTGTCTGAAGAAGCACGGCCGTGATCTGGACGAGGATCCGGACGATGCCGACCGCGGGGACGGACCCGACGCCGATGGCGACACGGACGACGACATGGGGTAAAGGGAAGGGCCTCCGCAGCCCACTTTCCAACGCCGCCGCAGATTGGCGGCGCGGCGACGTGCAAAACGCTGGGGGGGTGTTGTAAAAGTGATGTAACTTTTGACCCGAAAAGAGGGGTTTTGAGGGGTAAACAAGGGCAGGGAGAGGGACAAGAAGCGGAAGCAAATCAGGCTAAAAAGTGGCAAAAGCCCCAATAAAAACGGTATTTTTGAGTGGAGCCAGCAGTCGGGGTCGAACCGACGACCTGCTGATTACAAATCAGCTGCTC
>CAYVKQ010000506.1:0-2098 GCA_964451945.1 uncultured Lentisphaerales bacterium | reverse complement strand
CGGCCGTGTCGCCGCCCTCGATCCGGAAGGTGACCTCGGCGCCGACCGACTTGCCGATCCAGTTGCGTTGCATCTCCTTGATTCCCTCGGACCAGTCGAGGGTGTCGAGGTCGTTCAGCAGCCGTTCGGCGTAATCGGTGATCCGCAGCATCCACTGGCGCATGGGGCGGCGGACGACCGGGTGATTGCCCCGCTCGCTGCGGCCGTCGATCACCTCTTCGTTGGCCAGCACCGTCCCCAGCGCGGGACACCAGTTCACCGGCACCTCGGCCATGTAGGCCAGCCCCTTCTTGTAGAGCTGCTCGAAGATCCACTGCGTCCACTTGTAGTAGCCGGGATCGGTGGTGTTGACCTCGCGGTCCCAGTCGTAGCTGAAGCCCAGCGCCTTGATCTGTTTGCGGAAATGGTCGATGTTGCGTTTGGTGGTGACCGCCGGGTGGGTGCCCGTGTCGACGGCGTACTGCTCGGCAGGGAGGCCGAAGGCATCCCAGCCCATCGGGTGGAGCACGTTGAAGCCGCGCATCCGCTTGTAGCGGCAGAGGATGTCGGTGGCGGTGTAGCCCTCGGGATGGCCGACGTGCAACCCGGCGCCGCTGGGGTAGGGAAACATGTCCAGGACGTAGTACTTCGGTTTCCCGGCAACGAAGTCCTCGGTGCGGAACGTCTTGTTCTCCTCCCAGAAGTCCTGCCATTTCTTCTCGATGGCCGTAAAATTGTATTCGCTCTCGCTCATGGATCGGTCTCTCCTTGAAATGGGGTTATGGTACCGCTTCCGAGGCGCAAAGTAAAATATCCATCTGGACATCAGCAGGGCAGCGCACAATGGCCGCGGTCGCCGACCGCGGCTACAGGACGACCGCCGGACCTACCCCGCCGGCGCAGCGGCACGCGGCGCGACCTCCCGCGCCAGTTCGCGCAGGCGCGGCACCGCGTGCGCGTAGAAGCGGCGCCAGCCGGCGCAGAGGTGGCTGAGGCCGCCGGGGGCGCCGCCAGCGCGGTTCTTCGGACAGTCGCCGTGACAGAAACGGAGCCACGGACAGGCGGCGCAGCGGGCGTTCCACTGCGCTTTTGCGGCGGCAAAGCGGGTATAGACCGGCGACGACTGAAGGTCCGCCCATTCGTCTTGCAGGATGTTGCCCAGCAAGAGATCCTTGCGCACGTGAAAATCGCAGGGATAGACGTCGCCGTTGTGCTCGACGACGACATACTGGTCGCAGGAGGTGCCCGCGGCACAGGTGTTGCAGCGGCCGTAGACCAGTTGCTCGATGATCGTGTCGAAGAGCCGCACCGAGACTCGCCGTACGTCGCGGGAGTACCAGCGGTCGAAGACGCGGCAGAGAAACTCCCCCCACTCCGTTCCCGAGATGGCGAACGGCTGCCGGCGGCCGCGGTCGAACTCGACGCACTCGATGTACTGGTGGAAGGCGACCCCGGTACCGCACAGGAAATCGTAGACCTCCTCGGGATGCTTCACATTGACGCTGTTCACGAGGGTCAGCACGTTGAATTCCGCCCCCTGCCGCCGCAAGGCGCCGATCCCCTCCATCACGCGCGCGTGGCTGGGGGCGCCGCCGGCGTCGCGCCGGAAGCGGTCGTGGATCGGCGCCGGACCGTCGACGCTCACGCCGACCAGAAACCGGTAGCGCGCGAAATGGGCGGCCCACTCGTCGTCGAGCAGCGTGCCGTTGGTCTGGAACCCGTTGGCGACCGAGCTGCCCGGCCGCCCGTAGGCCCGCTGCATATCGGTCGCCTCGCGAAAGAATGGCAGCCCCATCAGCGACGGCTCGCCCCCCTGCCAGCCGAAGGCATGGCACGGCTGGTCCGTCTGCAGATACGAGGCGATCATCCGCTGCAGCACGCCCGACGGCATGCGGTGCACCCGAACCCCGGGGTAAAGCTGCGCGCGGTCGAGATAGAAACAATAGCGGCAGCGGAGGTTGCAGTCCGCCGACGCCGGTTTCACCAACAGGGAAAAGGCACGCGCCCGCGCCGGTTCGCCGTTCATCGCTCCGCTCCGTTGAAACGCTTCGCCAGCGCCATCGGTTACCGCAACTCGCCAAGTGACGTGCGGACCCCTTCGAGCGCCGCCAGTTTCTCG
>CAYVKQ010000505.1:0-2098 GCA_964451945.1 uncultured Lentisphaerales bacterium | reverse complement strand
GGAGACGGTCAACAAGGCCCGCTCGGTCGCCCGCGCCCTCGAGCTGATGAGCCACTAAGTTCCGGAGAACGCCATGATCCTGATGATCGACAACTACGATTCGTTCACCTACAACATCGTGCAGTACCTGCGCGAGATGGGCGCCGACCTCCGCGTCGTCCGCAACGACGCCCTGACGCTCGCCGAGGCCGAGGCGCTGGCCCCCGCGGCGCTGATCGTCTCGCCCGGCCCCGGCCGCCCCGAGAACGCCGGCATCTCCTGCGACCTGATCCGCGCCTGGTCGGGCCGCCGGCCGATCCTCGGCGTCTGCCTCGGCCACCAGGCGATCGGCCTCGTCTGCGGCGGCAGGATCGTCCACGCCAAGCGCCTGATGCACGGCAAAGTCTCCGACGTGACCTCCGACGGCCGCGGCCTCTTCGAGGGACTCGGCACCCGCCCCTTCAAGGCGATGCGCTACCACTCCCTCGCCATCGACCGCGCCACGCTCCCCCCCGACCTGGTCGTCACCGCCGAGGCCGAGGACGGCGAGATCATGGGCGTGCGCCACCGCGCCCACCCGACCGAGGGAATCCAGTTCCACCCCGAATCGATCCTGACCGCCGTCGGCAAGCGGATCCTCCGCAACTTTCTGCGCGGCACAAGCGATCAGCAACGGGGGTAGCGGCCGTGAGCCTGAAAACGCCATTTGATTCACCACAGGAGGCTCTTGCAAAACCCCTTTGGGAAAACTCCGTTTCGGCTCACCGGGACGGTTCGCCCCACCTAACCACCTGGTAGGGAGAGGCGTCCCTGCCGAGCCGCAGGGGTTTTGCAAGAGCCTCCACAGAGCACATAGAAGGACATTGACCTAGTCTGTTGACCTGGTATAATGGCGCCATGAAAACGATGGTGATCTCCGAGTTCAAGGCCAAGTGCATCGGCGTGCTGAAGGACGCCCAGCGCAGCCAGGAGCCTTTGATCGTGACCTGGCGCGGCCATCCATTGGCACGGATCGAACCGGTCACCGATGCCGCGCCGCCGCGCCGGCTGGGCGCACTCAAAGGGAAACTGGCGATTGTTGGAGACATCATCCACACCGACTGGGACCGGGAATGGGAGGCGGGACGGTGAACCTGCTGCTCGATACGCATGTGTGGATCTGGTCCCAGGAATGTCCGGAACGCCTAGGCGAGCGCACCCGGCGGCGCATCCTCGATCCCACCAGGAGCCTGAATGTCTGTACCGTCTCCACCCTGGAGATCGCCAGGCTGATCGCAAGCGGTGCGCTAGCCCTCGACGGCAGGCTCACACAGTGGGTTGAGCGCTCGATCGAACTCCTTCAGGCGCACACGATCGAGGTCTCCCACGCCATCGCCATCGCCGCCTACGCCCTGCCCGCCGATTTTCACAAGGACCCCGCAGACCGCATCCTGGTCGCCACGGCCAGGACGTGCGGACTGGAACTGCTGACCGCCGACGAACGGATACTGGACTATCCGCATGCGCACGCCTTCGACGCCCGCCTGTGAGCGGCGGACGCTTTTCACCCAACCCAGAGGAACCGCAACTATGGCCTATGTGTCCCTGCTCGCCAAGCTGATCGCCCGCACCGACCTCTCCGAGGCCGAGGCCGGCGAACTGGTCGACGCCATCCTCGCCGGCGAGCTCACCGACGCCCAGATCGGCGCCGCGCTCGCCGCCCTCGCCGCCAAGGGCGAAGCGGTGGCCGAAGTCGTCGGCGCCGCCCGCGCCATGCGCCGGCGCGCCACCCGCATCCAGTCGCTGGTCGCCGACACCCTCGACACGGTCGGCACCGGCGGCGACGGCGGCATGACCTTCAACGTCTCCACCACCGTCGCCTTCGTCGCCGCCGGCGCCGGCGCGGTCGTCGCCAAGCACGGCAACCGCGCCAGCTCGGGCAGGAGCGGCAGCGCCGACTGCCTAGAGCAACTCGGCTTCAACCTCGCCGTCGAGCCCGACCGCATGGAGCAGGCGCTCAACGAGATCGGCATCTGCTTCCTCTTCGCCCCCACCTTCCACCGCGCCATGAAATTCGCCGCGCCCGTGCGCAAACAGATGGGCGTGCGCACGATCTTCAACATGCTCGGCCCCCTCACCA
>CAYVKQ010000504.1:0-2100 GCA_964451945.1 uncultured Lentisphaerales bacterium | reverse complement strand
CGCCGCTTCGGCTACAGCGTGGCGATCGACGCCGAGCGACTCCTCGTCGGAGCCCCGGAGAACGCCTCAGATCCGTATCTCGGCGCCGCGTTCCTCTTTGAAAAACGGACTGGCGTCTGGACGCAGGTCGCGAAGTTGACGCGGCCTGCCGGCAGCGCCGCCACCCTCTACGGACGCGCCGTGGCCATGCGCCAAGGCAACGGCATCGTCGGAGCCCCCGCTGGGGCCACGCAAACCGATCCGGGACATGCCTATCTGTACCGCTTCGACTACACGGCCGCCGCCGCCAGTGCCGCAGCCAGAGCCGCGCTCACGCCCCGCGAGGTCTGGGACGCGCTGAACTTCGGCGACGAGATCGGCAACCCCTGGAACGCCGCGACGCTCTGGACCGCCTCCGCCGATCCCGATGGCGACGGCCGCTCGAACGACGAGGAATACGCCTTCGCTGGCGATCCGCTCGACACGCAGACCAGCGGAGTCGTCTGGATCTCCCGCGACGCGACCGGCAACTGGGTACTCGACTACGAGCGCCGCACCAACGACCCCGCGCTCGTCTTCACGCTCGAAGCTTCGACCGACCTCCAGACGTGGTCGCCGGCGGCGTCCTCCATCCTTTCCGAAACCGCCACACCCTTGTCGGCGGAATCCGAGCATGTGACGGTCGTGCTGCTGCCGAATCCGCCCGACAACGCCCGATTCTTCCGCGTCAAGGCCTCCTGGTAGTCCCTCTTCCATCATTCTGGAAATTCCACCCATGAACAACAACACCCGACACCCATCCGCGGCTTTCGTCGCCGCCCTCCTGCTCCTCGGACTCTGTGCCGCGTTGCGCGCCGCCGACTCTGCCACGCCCACCAATGCCCCGCCCGCAGGAGCGGTCACGAACGCCGCGGCAGAAGCAATGGTGAGCGATGCCTCCGCCTTCGGCCGTCTGGCGCTCGGCGCCAGTTTTGGCGACGACCTGAGCGTCTACGGAGCGGAAGCCATGCTCCCCCTCGTTCTCTCCGAACGCACCGCCCTCCTGCTCAATCCGCGCGGACTCCTGCTTGAGGACGACGAGCAGGAGATCGGCCTCGGCCTGGTGCTGCGGCGCCTCTCCGAGGAGAAGCGCTGCATCGTCGGTCTCAACGCCTTCTACGATGCACGCCTCACCGAGGCCGACAACGAACTGCAGCAGGTCGGCGGCGGGATCGAATTGCTCTCGCGTTGGGTTGACGCCCGCGCCAACTACGTCGTGCCGGTTTCGGATGAGAAATCGCTCGGCGGCGGCGTCTGCCCGTTCACCGGCCTACCGATCTCCTGTCGTGGCGTGGAAGAGGCGATGGAGGGGTTTGACGCCGAGATCGGCGTCTGGCTGCCGTACCTCGACCGCTACCTTCCCGTCGGTGTTTTCGCGGGGTACTACCGTTTCAAATCCGACGTGACGCGCGACACCGTGAACGGCATGAAGGCGCGCGTGGAGATGCGTCCCTGCGCCAACGTGACGCTCGACGCCGAATGGTTCGAGGACGCCGGCTACCGAGGGTCGGACTATGTCGTGGGCGTGCGCGTCCACCTCCCGCTGGATTTCTGGAACGGCCTCAAGATGGAACGCGGTGGCGGGCGCCTGGCCACCTTCCCGACCCGCATGTCGGAGCCGGTGCAACGCGACTTCCGCGTCCACAAGCTCATGACGCGCCCGGCTAGGTCCGCGGCTCCAGCGATTCCCGCGCCTCGTGCGAACACGACGTCGAAACGCCAGACTCCAAGTGATCCGCCCACGCCTCCCCCGCCGCCGCCTCCCCCGCCGCCGCCACCACCCGTCTGCAACACCTATCCCAGGCTTGACGACAACGGCGACGTCGTTTTCGTCACCATCTGCGAATGAATTGCGGCAGTTGATGCTCTCGATTGACTGCACTCGGTGGCTGGTTTGAGGTGCACGGTGGTGGCTGGGGTTCTGGGCACCCGGTGAAAAATGGCTCGCGTCGGCCGCCGGCTAGCCGAGGAAGGGAATCAGGTCGGTCGGCGGCAGGGGGTGGGCTCCCAGCCGCGCGGCCTCGCCAGCGAGCGCGTTGTCATTGGTCACCAGCAGCACCGCGGCCGCCTCCGAGGCCTGCC
>CAYVKQ010000503.1:0-2113 GCA_964451945.1 uncultured Lentisphaerales bacterium | reverse complement strand
TCGATCACGCGGGGATGCTTCGGCAGAAAGCCCGGCATGGCCGATACGCTGCCGGTGGCGATGATCGTCTGGCCGGTCTGCAGCCAACGGGTCTCGCCGGCGGCGTCGCGCACGGAGATCCGCTGGGCGCCCTCGAACCGCGCGGTGCCGGCGATGACGTCCACCCCGTTGGCCTTGAGCAGCTGCTGGATGCCGCCCGAGAGGCGCTTGACCACCTCGCTCTTGCGGGCGACCATGCGCGCGTAGTCGAACGTGACCTGACCGCAGGTGATTCCCAGGTCGGCGCCCGCGAGTGCCTGCTGATACCGTTCCGCCGAGGCGATCAGCGTCTTGGTGGGAATGCAGTCCCAGTTCAGGCAGGTGCCTCCCAGGGCTTCCTTCTCGACAATCGCCGTCCGCCGGCCCAACTGGGCGGAGCGGATGGCGGCGGGGTAGCCGCCGGGACCGGCGCCAATGACAACAACATCGTACGAACTCATGGTTTTTGCTCCTGTAAAGAAAGCGTCACTATGCGGCAATTCGGTGTGGAAATCAAGCGCATTGCGGATATCGGTGTCCCCACTGCGGCTTGGCGGGGACGCCGTCGCCCCACCCTGTGGGGCTCGCTTCCGCGCGCCCTCACGTCGGCCATGCACCGATGGATCCGCCAGTATCGTCAGCATCCGTGGGTCTTGTTCCGCTATACATGGGTGCGCCCATCGCCGCGGGCCGCGCCCTTCTGGAGTTGACCAAAGGGGGGCGCAAAGGCTAACATTCACCGCATGAATGACGATCACCAGAGCCCATCGTCGGACCAATCGGCGGATGATAAGCTGACGGACCTGCCCTCGATCTTCGCGCCCAGCTGGGCCCGCCAATCCTCGGACGAGGCGATCCGACAGGCCGCCCGGTTCTCCCGCGGCGAGGGGCATGATGCCGGACGCGCGCCGCGCCGATTCGACGACCGCGACCGCGACCGGACGCGTTCGCCGCGCCCGCCGCGCCGCGACGACCGCGGGCCGCCGTCGCTCGACGACCGTCGTTCGCCCCGCCGCGAGACGGGCCGTCCGGGAGAGGGCCCCGCCACGTTCCGCGGGCCGAGTCCGACCGGGAATCCCGGCCGCCGCGCCGCGCCACTCCGCCGCGAGCCGCCGCCGCCGCCGCTCCCGCTCGATGTCCGCTTCCTCCCCGAGCAGAAGGCGCTTGGCACGATCATCCGCCGCATCCTGGCCACGCGCCGCGCGTATCCCATCCGCGACATCGTCAAGTTGTTCCAGAACAGCGACGAGGGCCTGCTGGTGCGTATCGAGGCCACCGGCCAGGCCGGTCCCGATTTCATGCTCTATCAGTGCCGGGTTTGCGGCATGCCCGCCCTGAGCGAGGAGGAGGTTAGGGATCATCTGCTGCGCATGCACCTCGGCGACTTCTACGACGTGGAGGAGGTCGACGGGGAGCCGCCGTCCGGCAGTTTCCCCTGCGTGGCGCGGTGCGGACTGAGCGGTGAACTGCTGGGGCCGCCCAACCACCACAGCTTCGGCCTCCGCGTGGCGGAGATGCTGCGCCACCGCTATCCGCAGATGACCGAGGAGGAGTACCGCGGCCGCGTGGAAATGGTGCGCGATCCCGAGGTGGTCGAGGCCTGGCGCGAAGCGAGCCGCCGCAAGCGGCTGTACCGCCGCAAGACGAACGCCGCGGCGGCCCCCGCAGCCGGCGGCGGCGAAGCGGCTGCCGAACCCGCCGCCGGCACCGATGCCGCATCCGACACGGGGATGGCTCCCGCGACCGCGGCCGAACCGGCCGCCACGCCGGTTCCGGAATCCGCGGCAACGCCCATCGAGCAGGCCGCGGCCGAACTGCAGTTCAACCGCGAGATCGTCCCGCAGCAGATCGGCGGCGCGCGGCAGGTGGTCTGTCCGGCGGTGTCGCTCAAGAACCTGCCGAACCGGCGGCTGGCCGCGCTGCTCAGCGGCCGCTTCAACGAGGAGACCCAGCGGCACGGCACGCTCTTCTTCGCCGTCCATGGCGCCTTCCGTCATCGCAAGCTCCACTTCTTCCGCGCCGGCGACGCCCGCGGTCCCGAGTTCGTCATGGGGGTCAAGCCCGCGCCTTTGGACACGACGCACATGGTCGCGCG
>CAYVKQ010000502.1:0-2128 GCA_964451945.1 uncultured Lentisphaerales bacterium | reverse complement strand
GCGAGAAACGCCGTCCACGGCGCGGCGCCCTCGGCCAGCGGCCGCCGCTCGCCGTTCACCCAGTGGTAGACGTGCAGGTTCGTCAGAAACGGCAGCATCGCGCGCAAGGCCCGTTCCTGTTGTTCGAACGTCCAGCCCGAGGGGGGCTGCCAATAGGCGCGCATGCCGGCGTCGGCCGTCGCCGCCAGCAACGCGGCGGCCGATTCGTTCGTGTCGGTGAGGGTGTTGGCGTGGTACTCGAAGGCGACGGCGACTCCCTGCCGCGCCGCTTCGGCGGCGATGCGGCGGCTCTCCGCGACGATGTGCGCCCGCGTCTCCGCGTCGGTCGTGGCCGACCCCTTGGCGCTGGCCCACACGCGGATCAGCGGCGCGCCGAGCGCCAGCGCCGTATCGAGAACCCGGCCGAAGCCCAGGCCATCGCGCTCGCTCTGCCCCACCCGGTAGTAGGAGCCGTAGGCGGCGACGGCCAGTCCGGCGTCGCGGGTCAGCGCCGCGACCTCGCGTGCGCGGGCCGTGTCGCCGTGGGGTACGTGGATGTCGCCCCCCCACTCGATCCCTTCGAGCTGCGCGCGGACGGCGAGATCCGCCACCTCGCGCGGCGTCAGCTTGCGGAAGGAAACCGAGACCAAGCCCGGCCGGACCGCGGTATCGGAACCTGCAACCATCACGTTCCCTTCGCCTGTTTGGCCTTCACATACGCGACCAGCCCGCCGCGGGCGATCAGGTCTTTCATGAACGGCGGGAAGGGCGCCGCCTGGAAGCGCTGCCCCGTGGTCTCGTCGTGGATCGCGCCGGAGTCGAAGTCGACCGAGACGACTTCCCCCGCCTGGATGGCGGCGGCGGCCTCGGGGCATTCGAGGATCGGCAGGCCGATGTTGATGGCGTTGCGGTAGAAGATCCGCGCGAAGCTCCGGGCGATCACGCAAGCCACGCCCGAGGCCTTGATGGCGATCGGCGCGTGCTCGCGCGACGACCCGCAGCCGAAGTTGGCGTCGGCCACGATCATGTCGCCCGGCTTGACCCGCTGGACGAAGGTCTTGTCGAGGTCCTCCAGGCAGTGGGCCGCCAGCTCGGCGGGGTCGGAGGTGTTGAGGTAGCGCGCCGGGATGATCACGTCGGTATCGACATTGTCACCGTAGCGGAAAACCGTTCCTTTGGCAGTCATTGCGGGTTGCCCTTTCCAATCGTGATTATTGAAGCTCGCCGGGGTCGGTGATGCGGCCGGTGACCGCCGAGGCGGCGGCGACCGCCGGGCTGGCGAGGTAGACCTCCGACTCGGGGTGGCCCATGCGGCCGACGAAGTTGCGGTTGGTCGTCGCCACGGCCCGCTCGCCCTTGGCCAGGATGCCCATGTGCCCGCCGAGGCAGGGGCCGCAGGTCGGGGTCGAAACCGCCGCGCCGGCGTTGATGAAGATCTCCAGCAGTCCTTCCTTCATCGCCTGGAGGTAGATCTTCTGCGTCGCGGGGATCACGATGCAGCGGACCCCCTTGGCGACGCGGCGTCCCTTGAGCAGCCGCGCCGCGGTGCGCATGTCGCTCAGGCGCCCGTTGGTGCACGACCCGATGACCACCTGGTCGACCGTCACCGACCCCGAATCCTTCGCCAGCCGGGTGTTGCTCGGCAGGTGCGGGAAGGAGACGGTGGGACGGAGCGCCGCCAGGTCGATGGGGATCGTCCGGACGTAGGCCGCGTCGGCGTCGGCCGCGAATTCGGTGTAGTTGGTGCGGCCGGTCTCGCGCAGGAAGTCGCGCGTCGCCTCGTCGACCGGGAAAATGCCGTTCTTCGCGCCTGCCTCGATCGCCATGTTGGCGATGCAGAGGCGGTCGTCGACCGTCAGCGCCGCCACGCCGCCGCCGGCGTACTCGATCGACTGGTAGAGGGCGCCGTCGACACCGATCAGGCCGATCAGGTGGAGCACCACGTCCTTGCCCGAGACCCACGGGTCGCGGAAGCGGTTGACGAGGTCGACGCGGATCGCCGCGGGCACCTTGAACCACGCGGTCCCGAGAGCCATGCCTGCCGCCATGTCGGTCGAACCGACCCCGGTCGAGAACGCGCCCAGCGCGCCGTAGGTGCAGGTGTGGCTGTCGGCGCCGATGACGACGTCGCCCGGCCCCACCAGTCCCC
>CAYVKQ010000501.1:0-2129 GCA_964451945.1 uncultured Lentisphaerales bacterium | reverse complement strand
AGAAGTACTGGATGCCGGTCGACCTCTATGTGGGCGGCGCCGAGCACGCGGTGCTCCACCTCCTCTACGCCCGCTTCTGGCACAAGGTGCTTTATGATCTCGGCTTTGTCTCCACCCCCGAGCCGTTCCGGAAGCTCGTCAACCAGGGGATGATCCTCGGCATCTCCTACAAGGACGCCCGCGGCGCGCTGGTGGCGATGGACGACGTGGAGCACACCGCAGACGGCGCGGTGCACAAGGGGACGGGCGAGAAGCTGGTCGAGTTCCCGGCGAAGATGTCGAAGTCGCTCAAGAACGTGGTCAATCCCGAAGAGGTGATCCGCGACTACGGCGCCGACAGCATGCGCCTCTACGAGATGTTCATGGGGCCGCTGGAGGCGGTGAAGCCGTGGAACACCAAGGGCGTCGAGGGGGTCTACCGCTTCCTCAAGCGGTCGCACCGCATGGTGACCGCCCAGCCGCTCACCGACACGCCGCCCGACCGCGAACAGGCGCGGCTGCTGCACGCCACAGTCAAGAAGGTCACCGAGGACCTCGAAGCGATGGGCTTCAACACCGCCATCAGCCAGCTCATGATCTGCCTCAACGCCTTCTCCGGCGAAGGGAAGCCACTGCCGCGCGCCGTCGCCGAAACCTACGTGCTGCTGCTGGCGCCGTTCGCGCCGCACCTCGGCGAAGAGCTCTGGCAGGCGCTGGGACATGCAAAGAGCCTCGCCTACGAGCCGTGGCCCGTCTACGACGAGGCGCAGATCAAAGTCTCCGAGGTCGAGATTCTGGTGCAGGTGAACGGCAAGCCCAAAGCCCGCGTCATGATGCCGGCCGACGCCGATGCCGCCACGATGGAGACACTCGCCCGCGAACAGCCCGCGGCCGTCGCCGCGCTCGCCGGCCGCCCGGTCCGCAAAGTGATCTGCGTGCCCGGCCGCCTGGTGAACATCCTCGGCTAGGGGCGGCCGCCGGTGAGCGCAGCGGACCAAGAGACGCAGCGTAGCGTATACTCTTGTTGGACAGCCATGCCAAGCTGGCCGAGAAGCTGGCCAAGCTGGAGGCGAAGTACGACGGACAGTTCCGCGTGGTGTTTGAGGCGCTCAACGAGTTGATGGCTCCGCCGGAGCCCAAGCGCAAGCCGATCAGCTTCAGCGTCAAGGAACGCCGGGCGAGCTACCGCCGACGGTCGTCGCCATCCGTAGGGAAGAGCGCGCCTGCGAAGAAATGTCCGATCACGGACGTGAAGGTCCATAGATACGAATAAACCGAGGCGCCTGCAGAACCTTCGGTTTGTGCAAACGAAGGGTTCAGGGGGATGCTTTCAGCCTGAACTCTGGCATTCGGAACCCCGACTCCTGGCGCTTGCAGGGTTCTGCAAGCGCTTCTGCTGCAAGTACATAACCTGGCTCGGCCGGATTTATTTATCGGGTGACGAAAGAGAGTGACATTGTTTGGCACACCCTATGGGTTAGTATGTGACCATCACAACATCACAACGTATCAACAATGGGTATTACATGGAGCCAAGTGGCGTTCGGATGTGGTTCTTTCGCGCTGCAATGGAAGCCGTTAGTGGGCTTCCCCGTGAGCCTCACTTACATCGGACGGTGTGCCCTAATGGCTGTAATTTTGGGGTGCCAGATATCTGCTGCGGACCACTACCTCCACAGGGGACGTTCTTGGCCGTTGTCTGAGGGACATCAAACTAAAGTCTGCCCTTTTCTATCAAAGTCTTCCGGCCCCATGCCGAACCTGTCATCGAGTGGCTCGCAGCTTGAAGGCGGGCGCACCATTTCCGTACGAGGCGTTTTCGCCTCGCGCATCCTGTACGACCCCGGCTCGGCCATCGACGCCCCCCCGTTCCGCGTCTTCGGCAGGGCGCGATGTCCACGGTTTCGTCTGTGCCGAGGCGCGTCCGGGTTTGGTCTGCAGGGTTCATCCAGTGCTTCCTTTAGTACCCTCGAATAATGCCAGGTACTTAGGCACAGCGCTTGGTCATATGCTCTTGCATCTGGCACAGCAAGTGACTATCCCTCCGGGGTTTGAATATGTAGTTAACGACTACGGATCATGCATGCTGTGCCTTCGTCTGGCATAGCTCCGTGTGTATCCTGTGCGGCATCAGACCAAACACAACGCTT
>CAYVKQ010000500.1:1054-2131 GCA_964451945.1 uncultured Lentisphaerales bacterium | reverse complement strand
CCCTCCACCGCAACGAAAGGTGGCACCTGCTCTTCCCACACGACCGCGACTGAGCCCGCCTACAGCAACCCGACCGCGCATCCCCCGCGCTTCAACCGCGAGGGCACACCGTTGCGCCTTCCTTGCTCCCTTCCCTTGAACACCCCAAAGATCATCATCAGAACTGCCATGCGCCCCCTTCGTGGGCAATTCCGGCGTCGGACCGCGCTTCGTGCGCGACCTGTCAGAAGCCGTAGCGGACAGCGGCATAGAGGTTGTTGTTGCGCTCGAACTGGCCGAAGAAGGTGTGGTCGTCCTCGCCGATGAAGAGGTTGCCGCCGATCTCGACGATCCAGTGGTCGTTGAGCTTATAGTTGGCCTTGGGGCGCACGAAGGCGTCGTGGTCGCTGGGCGACCAGTAGAGGAAGAGGCTGAGATTCAAGTTCTGGTGCAGCAGCAGTTTGGTGAGGCGCAGCGTGAGGACGTGGCGGAACTCGTCGCGCGCGGCCATGCCGTCGGGGAGCGTCCGGCGGTAGGCGTCGTAGTCGCACATGTTTTCGACATAGTATTGGATGCCGCCGGTCAGGTTGCGCATCAGCTCCTGCTCGTAGCCGGCCAGGTAGCGCAGCTCGCCGTTGTTGACGAAGGGGTCGGCTCCGGCGCCGTCGTCGCGCGAGCGGTACCCTCCCGCCTCCAGGCTGAGGATGCCCCGGCCGCAGGGGCCGCGCGCGCTCGCGCCGCACGCCTGCAGGCGGGGGAAGAGCGCCCGCCCGGTGAGCGGGTCGCTGCCGCCGGGGCTTTTCCAGAAGCCGTTGTAGCCGTAGAGCGCCACCTCGTAGGCGCCGACGGTGCGGTAGAGGCGCGCCGCCCATTCGTCGTCGTCGAACGCGTCGTCGGGACGGTCGGCGCGGACCGGCGCGTCGCGCCCGGCGCGGCGGCCGAGGCCCGCGTGCCAATAGGAGATCCGCCGGCCGTCGATGAAGCGGTCGCTGTCGAAGCGCGGCGTGTAGATCAGGTCGAGGTTGGCCCACGGGGTAAAGAAGGCGGCTTTGAGGGCGTCGGAGGGGGCTTTGAGGTATTCGTCGTCGCGGCCGATGA
>CAYVKQ010000500.1:0-1028 GCA_964451945.1 uncultured Lentisphaerales bacterium | reverse complement strand
CCCCCAGGTGATGATCTGGCGGCCGAGCGTGAGATCGAGGTGTTCGGAGGGGCGGAGGAGCAGGTTGGCCTGGCGCAGGTCGATGAACCCGGAGCCGCCTTCGAGATCGACCGAATGGTGGTTCAGCACCGGATCGGCCAGCAGGTCGGCGACCAATCTCGCCGCCGCCCGGTCGCCCGACCGCTCGTAGTTGAGCTGCAGGCGGGTCTCGGCGATCGAGGCGCTTTTCTCGTGGGGATCGCGCTGCAGGCGCTCGCCTACGAGGCGTCCCGCATCAAGCTGCAGACCATCGAGACGCCACTGGCGCTCGAGGACGTGTACTTCCTGACCGGCATCGACCTGGCGGGCGTCGAACTGTTCTGGGCCTACGTGGAGGATCCGGGCCGGCTGCTGCTCCTGCTGTGCGCCGGCCTGGTCGTGCTGGCGCTGGTGGCGTGGCGCGAGACGCCGTGGTTCCGCCACCTCGGCCCGGGCCGCGTGGCGCTCGTCGCGCTGCTGCTCGCCGCGTCGGTGTCGCTGGCCCAGGCGCGATGGCCCTGGCCCGCGCTCTACCAGGACGAAGAGGGCGGACCGACCCGCTTCAGCACGATGCCGGCGATCCTCCACTCCGGCCTCATGGCCGACCTCGTCAGCAAGCACCTGGAGCGGAAGACGCGCACGTTCGAGGTCGACGCCGCCGCGCTGCGCGCGGCGAAGCGCCTGCTGGCCGGTGCAGCCGACGCGGACACCGCGCCGCGCCCGCTGGCGGGCACGCGCCCGGACATCGTCGTGGTGCTGAGCGAATCCTTCTTCGATCCGCGGATCCTGCGTGGGCTCGACGGGATCGAGGACCATATCCCCAACGTCCGCCAGTGGATCGAGGCCGGGCACGGCGGCGCGATGTCGGTCCCCGCGTACGGCGGTGGCACCATCCGGACCGAATTCGAGATCCTGACCGGGATGCCCTACCGCGCCTTCCCGGGCATCGGCTTCCCTTACATGGCGCTGGACATGCGCGCCACGCCCACGCTGCCGAGGCTGCTGAGGGA
>CAYVKQ010000499.1:0-2153 GCA_964451945.1 uncultured Lentisphaerales bacterium | reverse complement strand
GCCGGCATCATGACCCGCCTCGGCATGCAGGAAGGCGAGGCGCTGGAGCACCGCTGGCTCAACCGCTCGGTGGAGACGGCGCAGCGCCGCGTCGAGCAGCAGAACTTCTCGATCCGCAAGCGGACGCTCGAATACGACGACGTGATGAACAAGCAGCGGGCGGTGATCTACGAGCTGCGCGGCGACGTGCTGCGGGCCGAATCGCCGCACGAGAAGATCCTCGATATCTTCAACGACCTGATCCTGACCCAGTGCGAGGGTTTCCTGGCGTCGTCCAAGGCGGCCGAATGCCGTCCGGAGGAGCTGGCCGAGGCGCTGCTGACGGCGTTCCCGATCGCCGTCTCGCCGGAGGAGCTGGCGGCCTTCGCCGGCAAGCCGGAAGAGGCGGCCCGCGGGATGTACGCCCGCGTCGCCGAAGCCTACGAGACCAAATGCGCCATGGAGCCGCCCGAGGCCCTGGCCTTCCTCGAACGCCAGGTGGTCCTGAGCTGCATCGACGAGCAGTGGCAGGAGTACCTGCGGGCGATGGACGAGCTGCGGCACGGGGTGAGCCTGCGCGCCTACGGCCAGCGCGACCCGCTGGTGGAGTACAAGCGCGAGGCGTTCCAGATGTTCGAGGAGCTGGTCGAGCACATCAAGAGCGACATCGCGCACATGGCCTTCCGCGCCACGGCGACGATCGGCAATTTCGAGCGGATGCGCCGCGGCGGTCCGGTGCGCCGGGAGCAGACGGTGCATCAGTCGGTCTCGCTCCTCAACGCGGCGGGCGCGGCGCAGCCGCAGGGCGCGCCGCCGGTGGCCGTGCCGGCCGGAGCGGCGGCCAATTTCGATGCCGCCCTCGCGCAGATGGCCCAGGCGGCGTCGGCGCAGCCGCAGCCGGTCAGCCGCGACCAGCCCCGCGTGGGACGGAACGACCCCTGTCCCTGCGGCAGCGGGAAGAAGTACAAGAAGTGCTGCGGACAGGGCCTGTGACATGGGGCGCAAACGGACGCGGCCGCCGGCGGACTGGCGGGCGAGGAGACGCTTGATGAAACCGCTGCTGATCGTAATGTCGGCGCCGTCCGGCACGGGCAAGACCACCCTCTGCGACCGGCTGCTGCAGGACTACCCCGAGATCACCTACTCGGTCTCGTGCACCACGCGCGGGCCGCGCGGGGACGAGGAGGACGGGGTCGACTATTTCTTCGTCACCCCCGCCGAGTTCGAACGGCGGCGCGCGTCGCGGCTGTTCCTGGAGCACGCGGCCGTCCACGGCAACCGCTACGGCACGCTCCGCGGGCCGGTGGAGGAGGCGATGGCCGAAGGGCAGAGCGTGCTGATGGACATCGACGTGGCGGGCGCCGGACAGGTGCGCGCCTTCGTCGGAACGCTTCCGCCGGACCATGCGATGCGCGCCGGGTTTGTCGATATCTTCATCCGGCCGCCGAGTCTGGCCGCGCTGCAGAGCCGCCTGCAGGGACGCGGCGAGGACGCCGACGAGGCGGTGGCGCTGCGGCTGCGGAACGCGGCCGGCGAGATGGCCTGCGCCCATGAGTTCACTCACCAGATCGTGAACGATCATCTGGAGACCGCCTATCGCGAACTGGTCGAGGTGATCGAGGCGGCGGCGCGCGCGAAACCGCTTTAGCGCGCCCTGAAAAGGGTACCTACATGCCGACGCTGCAATGGCTGGATGACGAACAGGCCCGCAGGGCCGTTGAAAAGGTGCCGTACCGCATGCTCCGGCCCGACGACGCGCTCTCCTGCGGCGACCTGGCCGCGGAGAACATGCTCATCCAGGGCGACAACCTCGACGCCCTCAAGTCGCTCATGCCCTATGTCGCCGGCCGCGTCAAATGCGTCTTCATCGACCCGCCCTACAACACCGGCTCCGCCTTCGAGCATTACGACGACAACATCGAGCACTCCACCTGGCTCTCTCTCATGTACCCGCGCCTCGAACTCCTCCGCGACCTCCTCGCCGAGGACGGCTCCGTCTGGGTCTCCATCGACGACAACGAGGCCCATTACCTCAAGGTCATCATGGACGAGGTCTTCGGACGCAAGAATTTCGTGGCGAATGTACTCTGGCAGAAAAGAACATCGCCGGATGCACGATTAAATCTGGGTGCGGCACATGACCATATCTTGGTTTACGGTAGACAAGGAGAAGG
>CAYVKQ010000498.1:0-2161 GCA_964451945.1 uncultured Lentisphaerales bacterium | reverse complement strand
GGTCTATCTCTACGCGGGCCCGGCACCCCGTCCGGAAGGCGCCTCCGCCACGCCGGTCGGCGTGGGCGGCGCGTTGCGGATCGCCACCAACTCCCTCCTCTTCACCTGTTCCAACCCGACCAACGGCGGCTCGTTCGTCTTCCAGGTCGGGTCGCTCGCCGTGGCGGCCGGCGGACGCCTCGGCGGCGACGCCTTCGGCTTCCGTCCGGGCGTGGTCAATACCGGCAAGGGATTCGGCCCCGGCGGCGGCACGGACGGGGGCGGCGCCGGCTACGGCGGAGTCGGCGGCCCCGCGCAGTATGGCGGCCCGAACGCGGGCGGACCGACCTATGGCAGCGAAACGGCGCCCGTCGATGCCGGAAGCGGCGGGGGACGGCACTCCGCAGGTTATTACGGCGGCGCCGGCGGCGGGCTTGTGCGTGTGGAGGCCGCAAGAGATGTCTGGGTGGCGGGAACCCTTTCGGTCAACGGATCCGCCGCGAACCAGCAGGGCGGCGGCGGCTCCGGCGGCGGCATCTACATCCGCTGCCGCCGGTATGACTCGGAGCCCACCAGTCTGTTGAGCGCGGTGGGCGGCAACACCGGCACGGGAACCGAAAGCGGCGGCAGCGGCGGCGGCGGGAGGGTCGCCGTCTGGAGCATGCGCCGGAATGCGCAGGGAATGATCTCGGTCACGAACGGCACCGGCTATCGCACCGGCGAGAAGGGAACGGTCTTCTTTGGCATCATTGCCGCGCCCGGCTCGGTGATTCTGATCCGCTGACCGCCCCGCCAACCTCAATCCGCCACCTTCTTCCAGACGGCGTCGGGCACCTCGCCCGCGAAACGCTTCCCGCAGGATGCGGAAAAACGGACGTCGTCGCCACGCGTGAGCGCAAGGGCCAGCGGGATGTCGGAGGACGCGTCGAGACGCGAGAATGCGGTGCCGGCGACAAGCCGGTCGAGATCGACCGCGACCCGCCTCGCGCCGTTGGCCTGAAGCGTGAGCGCGCCGTCGCGGATCGCTGCCTTCACCTCGGCAAAACTTTCCGCCGCCGCCGGTTCGATCGTCAGCCAGAAAATCGTGCGCGGTTCGTCGACCACGAGGTTCAGCTCGCGGTAGAAGCGGGTCCGCTCGCGCAGGACGCCGTCGCAGGTGTTGACGTAGTGCTCCATTTGGTCGCAAATCCAGCGCGGCGGAAAGTTGATCGGGTTGTGGCCGGCGCCGTGAAGCCAATGGACCGGCTCCTGGCGGGGGTAGTGCTTGCGGATCGCCTCGACCAGCGTCTCGGAGTGCGCGGGCGGCACCACGCCGTCGTTGCTGCCGTGCCAGAGGATCAGGGGCACATGGGCGAAATTGGACGCGTAGCGGATCGGCGAGCGCCGTTCGTAGTCGAAGCGCGTCCCGTCCGAAAACGGCAGGCACTCCTTGTGGATCAGTTCCAGCATGCCCGGCGCGGCGGCGCTGCACCATGCCGCCAAGTCGGAAATCGCCTGTCCCGCGACGACGCAGGCGAAACGGTCGGGGTACTTTGCCGCCGTGACCTGCGCCAGCATGCCGCCCATGGAACGGCCCGCCAGGTAGACGCGCGAACGGTCGACTGTGTAATTGGCCTGCATGTGGTCGATCGCGTCGATGATGTCCCGCTGCGCCTCGACCGCGGCCAGCGAAGTCGCGCCGCCCGTGCGGTGTCCGTGCAGCTCGGGGCAGACGACCAGCCAGCCGCGCCGCTCCGCTTCCTCGTGGTAGCCGATCCCCTTGGCCCACTGCCGTCCGCCCCCCATGGGATGCGCCACCACGAGCAACGGCGAAGCCTTGCCGCGGCAGGCGTCGGGCACATAGGCCAGGGCCAGCTGCTGCGACTGGTCCAGAGAACTCTGGAAGTTGATGTCCACCTCACCAGCGCGGGCCGCCGGGGCGACCGCCGCGGCAAACGGGGAGAAACACAACACGGGCGCAAGCCACCGCCGGTGCGCCGAAGACAGACGGAAAGATGACATGGACGACCTCCACTTGCCGCACCGGCAGACACATGCCGGTGCCGGGGTTTTACAGAATCCGCTACCTTTCTGCGGCAACAGTTTACCATAGTATAATACCGGTTGGCGACAAGGGTGCGCAGCACTCGGCGATTCCGAATCACCCCCCACCGGCAACGGGAGGGCTGCATCGCCCGCCTGA
>CAYVKQ010000497.1:0-2177 GCA_964451945.1 uncultured Lentisphaerales bacterium | reverse complement strand
GCCCGCCGGATGTGACGACGAGTCGGACGTGGTGAAGGCCCGCCGGGGCGTTCGTCCAGACAAGCGTGTCCGACGTGGAGGCGGGCGTCGCCGCGCCGTCGAGATACCAGGCGTAGTCGACGGTTTCTCCGGGGGCGCCCTCGACCGCGCAGGTCGCAAACGGCGAAGAGCCGACGGGAACATCCGTGGAGGCGATCACGATGCCGGCGACGAAGCCGGAACTGCCGGGGACGTACTCGTAGCATCCGATGTCGGGGGCGGCGCCTTGCGGTCGCGTGACACCCGCGATGTCCCCCGTCGCCCCTTCGAGCGGCGCTGCGGTGTCAATGGCCGGAGAACCGATCGCGAGACGATAATCGCCGCCCGCAGCGTCCTTGAAGATGGGGTCGCCGACCGCGCCGCCGACCGCGCCATCGACGGCCTTGTCCACGATGTTCGTCATGAAGCTTCCGCCGGTCACCAAGGAACTGCCATAGGTTGATCCGGCGGGGCCATTGCCATGGACGATGCAGTTGACCACGTCGCCACCGGTCTGGTAGAGCCCCGACTTGCCCGTGATGTCGCTCACCGCGATATTTTCGACGATCGTGCAATGTTCCATCCGGCCGGCGGAGATATGCGCGCCGGCGGAACTGGACTTGTTGGTGTTACCGCGGATCAGGCAGTTCCGCACGAGCCCGCCGGCGACGCGGAGACCGGAACCTTCGTAGCCGGCGCTCGTCGTGCCGTTGTATTCGTATCGGTTGCAGAGATTGAGTCCTCCTTCCACATAGGCGCCGGCGCCACCCAGGGTGCCGATGGACCGGTTGTGGTGGACATGGCAGTTCGTCACGGTGCCGCCCCCCTGATAGAGGGCGTTGCCGCGGGCGTTAACGCTCCACCCTAGAATCCCGCCATCGAGCTCGCAGGTGTCCAGTAGCCCGTCCGTCATGTAGACGAGCGATCCGTACTGGTAGGCGGTCGTGAGCGTGCAGTTTTTGACGTGACAGTTGCGGACCGTTCCCGCCGTCATGCGCACGCCGCCGCCGGAACCGGCCGCGTTGAAAAGTTCGTAGACAACGTCCTGGATCGTGAGATCCGCGACGAGCGCGGCCGGATGGGAGAGAACGACGCCGCGTCCGTTGTAGGCCCCGCCTGTCAGAATTGTCACGTCACGTCCGGCACCAAGCAGCGCGAAGCCCCGATCGAGCGTCAGCGGTGCCGCGAGGGCGAACGCGCCCGCGGCGAAAACGACCGTGCCCGTCGCGTCAGCCCCGTTCCAAAGCGCCGCAACTGCGGCGTTGGGCGATGTGGCGGCCGTCGCCCAGTTGGTGTAGGGAAAGGCGTTTGCACCGTTGGTTGAAACAAAGGTGACGAACGGATGGACGACGATCGCGGACACGCGCTCGCATGCGTTGGTTTCGTTCGCGTTGGCCACGACGAGCTTAACGGCATGCACGCCCGGCTGGAGGTCGCTCCAGATAAACGTCGTGGCGGTGCCGACCGCCGTCTCGCCGCCGTCCACATGCCAGGCGTAGGAGAGACCGGCGAGATTGGCACCCTCCGGCGTCGCGATGAAGGTGGCCTCGCCGCCTTGAGGATAATCGTAGCGGGAGACGGTGAAGCCGGCCTTGAGGGCGCCGCTCGAAGGCATGTACTCGAGGTGCCCGAGCTCCGGCGCGGCGCCTTGTGGGCGAATGGCGCCCGAGAAGTCGTTCGTGACAGTCGCGATCAAAGCGGCGGCATCGAGCGCTGGGGAACCGATCATAAGCTGATAGTCGCCGTTTGCGGCGTCCGCAAAGAGCGGATCGGCGTCGATGACGCCCGTTCCAACCGTCAGCGCCTTGTCGACGAGGTTGGTCGCGAAGCTGCCGCCCGAATACTCCACACTGCCGAGGGTCGCACCCGCGGGGCCATTCCCCCAGATGATGTTGTTGACGACGGTGCCGCCCGTCTGTCGAACTCCGGAATTGCCGGAATACGTGCCCACCGACACATTTTCGGTGATCGTGCAGTGTCGCAAGGTGCCGTCCTGAATGAAGACGCCGGCGGAAAGGTTGTTATTGGTGTTGCCGCGGATCAGACAGTTTTCCACTATGCCGCCATGGATGCGAACGCCCGTGCCTTCCAGGGCGCAATTCGACGCGCCGTTGAACGCAATACGCGAGTTGCGCAGAACACCGCCACCCACGTAGACG
>CAYVKQ010000496.1:0-2191 GCA_964451945.1 uncultured Lentisphaerales bacterium | reverse complement strand
AAGGAAGGGGGCGGCGTCCTGCTGGCCGATGTCCTGCCCGACGGTCCCGCGGCCAAGGCGGGGCTGCAGGCGGGCGACATCGTGCTGGAACTGCAGGGCGCCCCGGTCTCGGAGACCCGCCTCTTCCGCCAGGAGGTGGCCAGGCTGCGCCCCGAGAGCAAAGTCGAATTGACCGTTTTCCGCGAAGGCAAGCGGCGCAAGGTCACCGTCACCGTCGGCACCGCGCCGGAGGAGGGTCTGGCGGAGGCGGGCGCGCCCGCCGGCGGAAACGACGACGCCGCGGCCCGGAAGCTGGGGCTCGCGCTGCAGCCCCTGACCCCCGACCTCGCCGCCCGCTTCGGCTACGAGCAGAATGTTGCGGGGGTGCTGGTGGCGGAAGTCGAGCCCGGTTCGCCGGCCGCCCGCGAGGGGATGCAGCCGGGCGACCTTGTCGAAGGGGTGAACCGCGTGCCCGTCGCCACGCCGGCCGACTTCCACAAGCAGGCCGCCGCCGCGAAGGGACCGCTGCTGCTGCAGCTCCGCACGCCGCGCGGGCGCCGCTTCGTCCTCTTGCGCGCCGAAGAGTAATGTGTTCAGCAATTTGTGTTGAACGTTTGGGCGCCGACGGGTAAAGTACTCTCACACGCTGTGGCGGGTCTGTCGCGGAACAGAGCCCGCCCGGGGTGTTTTTCGGCGAACAGGTTGCCGGGCCGACCGTCCTGCGGGGGCGGGCGGACGGCGGGGGAACAGGCATACTTTAAGGATGGCCCATCATGATGAAGCACGCTTGTCTGGTTGTCACGGCTGCGGTGGCGTTGGCGTTGAGTGCGGAGGCCGCGTTCGATGCGCGTCCGGTTTCGATCGCGTACCGGACCCAAAAAGAGGGCAATATCGACGTGGCGGGGCTTCGCCTCAACCTGCCTCGCGGCTACAACGATTCGGTGACGGGCGTCGACCTCGGACTGATCGGCGAGTCGGCCTACATGTGGGGCCTGCAGGTCAATCTCCTGGGCAACCTGGTCAAGGACCGCGCCGGCGCGATCCAGATCAGCCTCTACAACGACGTCGACGGCAAGCTGACGGGGTTGCAGGTCGGCGGCTGGAACAACGCCCGCTGCGCCGAGGGGCTGCAGGTCGGCTTGCTGAACCTGAGCGACGAGTACTACGGCGTGCAGGTCGGTCTGGTCAACCGCTCCAACTATCTCTACGGCTTCCAGGTCGGCCTCATCAACGTGATCCGCGGCTCGCCCGTGCCGTTCATGCCGATCATCAACATCGGCTTCTGATCGCGGACGGAAACCGTGGAAACAGGCGTGACAGCCGCGGCCGCGAAGGACCGCGGCTGAGTTTTTTCCAGCAAGGACGAGGTGTCGCATGCAGATCAACCCCTTTCCCGCCCTGATTCCCGCGCCGGGCAGGGCGGCGGCCGTGGCGGCGGTCCCCTACGACGTGGTCGACACGGCAGAAGCGCGCGCGCTGGCCGCCGGCAACCCCGACAGCCTGCTGCACGTCTCGCGGCCCGAGATCGACCTCCCCGACAACGTCGGCATCCACGACGACCGCGTCTACGAGCAGGGACTGCGCGCCTTCCGCGCCTTCCAGGAGCGCGGCACCCTGGTGCGCGAGCCGCATTCGTGCTTCTACGTCTACCGCCAGACGATGGGCACGCACAGCCAGACCGGCGTGGTCGCCTGCTGCCATGCCGACGACTACGAGAACAACGTCATCCGCAAGCACGAGAAGACCCGCCAGGACAAGGAGGACGACCGCACCCGCCACACGCTCACCCTCGCCGCCAACACGGGGCCTGTCTTCCTGACCTACCGCGACCGCCCCGACATCGACGCCGCGGTCGCCGCCACCACCGCGGCGCCGCCCCTGGCCGACTTCACCGCCGCCGACGGCGTGCGCCACACCGTCTGGCGGGTGGCGTCGGAACTGGCGGTGTGGCGCGAACGGTTCGCCGCCGTGCCGCTCGCCTACATCGCCGACGGTCACCACCGCGCCGCCTCGGGCTGGCGGGCGGCGCGGCAGCGCCGTGCCGAAAATCCGTGCCACGACGGCAGCGAGGAATACAACTGGTTTCTGGCGGTCCTCTTCCCGGCGTCGCAGTTGCGTATCCTCCCCTACAACCGCTGCGTCGCCGACCTCAACGGCCTGGACGCCGCGACGTTCCTGCGGCGGGCAGGGGAGGCCGTTGCGGTGACGCGGG
>CAYVKQ010000495.1:0-2193 GCA_964451945.1 uncultured Lentisphaerales bacterium | reverse complement strand
ATCCGCGAACTCCGTAGCCCCCTCCTCTGCTCTTTTTTGAATCTGGAAAGCGGGAAAGCAGGAAATTCTTCAGCGAAAGGCGCCCCTTCCTGCCTTCCTGATTTCCAGATTGGCCAAGCGATCGGGGACGCGATTGGATGAAGCGGGTCGTTTAGGTGAAACCGTTTAAGAAAGCGAGTCAGAACGCGATTAAGCTTTCTGCTTCCGCGACTCTTAAACCCTGTCTTAATCGGCACACTTACTCCACCCGCTTACTCGACTGATGCGAAGTCAATTCACGGCCATTGACGTCGACAGTGGATCTGGCTACGTTCTTCTCCGGTCACGCGACTGAACGCCATTTCGCTCCCCGTGTTTCATCACCGGAGCGGAGAGCGGGTCGCCTTTTCCACACCTCGGGTGTGGCGCCGGTTTCTGGCGCGCGCGGACGGAAGAAAGGATGCTGGAGATGGATAGGAACATGACCCGGGACGGGCTGCGCGCCGGATTCGGCGTCGCGGACATCACGCCGCCCGTCGGTCTGCCGATGGCCGGCGCGCTCGATCCGCGGACGAACCGCGGAACCAGCGACCCCCTGCTGGCCAAGGCGATCCACGTCGAGGGAATCGGCGGCTCGGCCACGCTCGTCGGCCTGGATCTGATCGGCGTGCCGCGCCACGTCGCGGACGCCGCGATCCGCGAGGCCTCCCGCCGCGCCGGGCTGGATCCGGCGGGCATCATGATTTCGGCCAGCCATACCCACAGCGGCCCTTACCTGAGCGCGGCGTCGGACAAACGGCACCTGGTCGATGAGGCCTACCTGGCCTCGCTGCCCGGCCGGATCGCCGACAGCATCGTCGCCGCGGTCGAGGCGCGCCAGCCCGCGGTCTTTTCTCTGGGACGCTCGCTGGTCTACCGGGGTATTTACCACCGGCGTGTGATCGCCAAGCACGACGGCCTCGCGATTAACGCCTGGATGCGCGGGCTGCTGAACGACCTGGACGCGGTTCCCCAGGTGCTGGGGGCGGCCGGCGTGATCGACCCCGAGCTCTGGGTGGCGCGGTTCGACGCACCGGCTGGCGGCACCCTCGGCTTCCTGGTCAACTTCACGCTCCACGCCAATTCGCGGTTCGGCGAATTCTGGTCGGCCGACTATCCGGGTGTGATCGCCGCCCGCCTGGCGGAGGCTTTCGGCGGCTCGATCATCAGCGTCTTCACCCCCGGCGCCTGTGCCAACGTGAACCCGACCTACGGGGGCGAAGAGTGGCTCAAGGGAGCCGAATTCTTCGCCGCCCAGGCGGTGGACGCGGCCAAGCGTGCGCGGCGCATCGAAGGGCCGATCCACGTGGGCGCCAGCCGACTGGACCTGACGGTGCCGCGGCGCGATCCGCAGAGCCAGCGCGAGGGGGCCATCGACCGCCTGAACTGGGGAAGCGGCGCCGGGCGCCAGGATGTCTTCGGTCCGCTCCTGAAATGGGTCGCGGAGATGCCGGAGCAGTTGAACATTCCCGTCAGTGCGGCGCGTATCGGCCCGCTGGGCATCGCCTCCAACGCCGGCGAACTGTTCGTCGAGTGGGGGCTGGACATCAAGCGGCGCTCGCCCTTCAAGCACACCATCATCTCCCAGTTGACCAACGACACCCTCGGCTACCAGCCCGACAAAGCCGGATTCGCCGCCGAGGGGTACGAGACGCTGATCGGCGCCAACCGGGTCTCGCCCGAGGGGATCGGCATGCTGGTCGACAGCGCCGTAGGCCAATTGGAACGGCTGGCGGCGTCAACAACCACCTCAGAAAGGGAGAAGCACACATGAAACCCTATAAAATCGGACTGGTCGGCGCCCGCCGGGGCGGCGGGGTGCTGGGGACCATGGCCGCGCACCCGCGCTGCGAAATCGCCGCGCTCTGCGACATCGATCCCGCCGCGCTGGCCAGGCTGGGCGAGCATTTCAAACTCTCCGACCGGCAGTTGCACACCGATTTCGACCGTTTCCTGGCGGCCGACATCGACGTGGTCGTGGTCGCCACGCCGATCGGTTTCCACGCGCAGCAATCCGTCGCCGCCATGGAGGCGGGCAAGCACGTGCTGTCCGAGCAGACCGCCGCCTATACGGTCGACGACTGCCAGCGGATCATCGACACCGCCAAGCGCACCGGCAAGACCTACATGATGGCCGAGAACTACTCCTTCTTTCATTGCGTGCTGGAGTGGAAG
>CAYVKQ010000494.1:0-2196 GCA_964451945.1 uncultured Lentisphaerales bacterium | reverse complement strand
TGGCGGTCTACCGCGTCGACGCCGTGCCCGCGGGGATCGTCCCCGACGAGGCGATCCATTGGAGCAAAAGCAACGACAACGTGACGTTCTATTCGGGCCACGACACCGGCCGCGAGGCGCACGTCCGCGGCAACTCCCCCGGCGACTTCACGCTGGAGGTCTCGGTCGACGGCTTCCCCGGCGGGTACGGGCCCTACATTCACGGCAAGGTGCTGGAGCCGACGGCGACGCCGATCCACGTCTACATCATCTGCGACGCCGCGGGCACCCCGGCCGTCAGCACCGACACGGTCAACGCCTGGGTCGCCGAGGCCAACCGCATCTACCGCCAGGCGGCGATGAGCTTCACTGTGGCGGGGGTGGAGCATCTGATCAGCACCAATTGGTTCGTGATTAACAGTACCACCGAATTCGGAAACATGTGCTCCTATGCAAACGTCTCTGAAGGCTTGGAGCTTTACTGCGTGAGCAATATCACGTTTGCGGTGGGCCTTCATTCAAATCCGACTTTGAATCCGTTCGATTCACGCTGTGGCATGGCGGTGAGATCAAATGCGAAGTTGACTACGCTCGCGCACGAGGTTGGGCATGCCTGCGGATTGACAGACATTCAGTACACGTTGACGCAGGACAATGTCAGCAGCGATCTTGTTGGTGCAAAGAATTGGAGTGGTGGGGATGGGACTGGCTATCATGAGCCCGGCTTAAAGCACGCCGCGTTGGTACAGCGCCTGCTGATGTATGGCACGGAAAATCAATTCAAGGGGGATGTTGCTATCGGAGAGGTAAAGGGAACCGATCCGGGATTGCCCGATCCATATCCAGTGGGCGTGGGATTAGAGTCGATGAGTACGCGTACGCCATCGCACTAAGAAGGAGAATCCATGAAATCCTTTCAAGTCTATGTAGTTGCGCTACTGGCTTTCGGACTGATTGGGTCCGCTGTACAGGACATAAACGCAAATTCTGAGCGGGGCCGCACGATCTGGACGGAACATTTTAGCGACGACGAAAAACTGAAAGACTATCTCCGTGGCGAGTTTACCGCGACAGAGGGTTCCGACTGGCAAAACGTTTCCACATTCAAGGAGAACTACTCGATTTCGGATGATCGCCTCCGAGCGGTGGTGATGTCGCTATATGAAGAGGCGACCATTCCAAATGCGGAAACCATTTCACATGAAGGCGGCCTGCCGTTGGATTTGCTCGCAAACAACGCTTTGCTCTGGCTCGGAAAGTGCGCGGACGGTAAGACCAAGGCGTTTCTGCTCAATCTGGCCGCAGACCAATCGAAGGATGGCGTTCTGCGCACCGTAGCCCTTTTCGCCTACCTCCGCGCAGCCGACCCCGAGGAGGCAAAAGATGCTTACATCCGATTCCTAGCAGGAGAAAGCAGGAATATCGACCGCCTCTCTGTTTACGCCGATTCGGAAACAATCTATGACGAAACGGACCCGACAAATACAAACAAACGCCAGGCCATCCTCGCCGCGCTCTTGGTCGCCGCCAGTCGCGAGGATGAGAAAATCGGTTTCATGGAAGTCGACAGGGTTCTTTCAAAACGGAGCGACGCCTACCGGCGCTCCCGCGAGCGGTTGACCATGCTGGAGCGGCACAGTCTTGAGCTGCCGACGGCGAATGTCCACACCGACCGCGACCTCAAGGCCGCACTGCAAGAGGCGAGAAGATTCAAGGCCCGCACCAGTGTCAGCACGAACCTCGCCGCCTTGAAACATCGTGATTTCAGCCAAGCGTTGCCCAACGATGACTGGGCATCCCTTGTCATCCCGCCGCCGGCAGCTCCCGCAGACGGCACGACGCCGGAAGACAAACCGTGGCCGACAGGGCGAACCGGACGCATTGCGCTCGGTGTGACGGCCCTTGTAGCGCTCGCCGCGGCTGGCGTATGGGTGTTCAGGCGACGGAGAGGAGCATCCCGACCATGACCTGGAAGCCGGAATCCAGCACCAACGGCCACGCCGACTGGATCGAGTGGCGGTACGAGGGGGTGGTCGAGTCGCCGGGTGGCGGGCTGGAGGAGACCAACTTCACCGTCCGCACCGTCTGGACGGCGGTCGACCTGCAGGCCGCGCCCGTCCGGCTCGAGCCGGTGACCGCAGCGGCCAACGAGGCCGGGACGGTCGTCAACCCCGCCGGCGTGGCGGTGAACAGCGTGGCCGTCTACCGCGTCGACGC
>CAYVKQ010000493.1:0-2216 GCA_964451945.1 uncultured Lentisphaerales bacterium | reverse complement strand
CTCGGCCTTCACCTCGGCGGTGCTGTTGACATAGCACACCACCTTGGCGCCGGGGTGCTCCGCCTTGAATGCCCGCAATTGGTCGCCGGTGATCATGTCGGCCATGGGACAGCCGGCGGTGAGATCGGGCAGCAGCACCGTCTTGCCGGGATTGAGGATGACGGCGGTCTCGGCCATGAAGAAGACGCCGCAGAAAACGACCACCCCGGCCTCGATCTGCGCGCATTTGCGCGCCAGCTCGAGTGAATCGCCGGTGAAGTCGGCGATCGCCTGCACCTCGTCCGGCTGGTAGTTGTGCGCCAGGATCACCGCTCCGCGGCGCTGCTTCCATTCGCGGACGCGGCTCTCCAGCGAAGGGATGGCGTCCGTCATGGGAATTGCACCGTCCCGCCGGCGGGGATGGCCACCGGCTGTCCATCCACATCAATCCAGACCGGCGTGGCCGACGGATTGCGCACGCGCGAGGCGTCGGCCGCGAACTCGAGTCCGCGCACCGCCTCGGCGTAGGTGTAGATCCCGCGGTTGGTGGCGGCCCAAATGGTGTCGCCACCCGCGCTGCGGATGTTCTTCAGCACCGCCTCAATCGACTCCCAGCCGCCTTCGCGGTCGAATTCGTAGCTGTGGCCCCAGATGTACAGCAGCCGCCCCGTCTGTGACCACGAGGCAACCTTGAAGAACGCCGCGATCAGTTCGGGCGTCGCGTTGCGGTCGTGGCACGTCGGGTGCCATTGCAGCCAATCCTCGGGCAGGCCGAACGTGCGGTCGTCGTGCGTCGTGCGGCTGTAGACGATGCCGCTGGCGCGCAGCAGGGCGCGAAAACGGGCATCGTGGTTGCCGAAGGGGTAGGACATGCCGTCGACGATCGTCCCGCTGAGCGCCTCCAGCCGCCGCCGGTCCTGCACCACTTCTTCCAGCAGCACCGGGTCGGGCGTCCGCACCGGCATCGGATGCGAAACGGTGTGCACCGAGATCTCGTGTCCCGTATAGCGCGTGCGGATGTCGTCCTCGGTCACCCTGCCGGGCGTGCCGATCGTCCCCGAGTTCAGATGGAACGTCCCCTTGAACCCGTAGCGGTTGAGCAGCTCAATCAGCCGCAGGTCGTGGGTCCGTCCGTCGTCGTAGCTGAAAGTGACGGCGAACGGCTTGGCATCGGCCCAGCGGCCGAGAACGATTCTTTTCATCGCGGTGTTCCTTGCCTGTCTTAGCGGAATTTGGGCAGCCAGCCGCCGTGCGCGGCGATCAGGTCGTCGCAGAGGGCGCGGATCTGGTCGAGCGTCAGCTCGGCGGCGGTGTGCGGATCGAGCATCGCGGCCTGGTAGATCCGGTCCTTGCGCTGTTCGAGCACCGCTTCGATGGTCAGCAACTGTACATTGATATTGGTGCGGTTGTAGGCGGCGCACACTTCGGGAAGATCGCCGACGGCGCAGCCCTGCACGCCGTTGGCGTCGACCAGACAGGGGACTTCGACGCACGCCTTGGGGGGCAGGTTGGTGATGAGGCCGTTGTTCAGGACGTTGCCGCCGATCTGGATCGCACGGTTGGTCTCCATCGCCTCCATGATGTACGACGCGTATTCATGCGTCCGGGTGTGATCGAGCTTGGGGTTGGAGACCAGCTCGCGCGCCTGCTTTTTCCACCACTCGATCTGACCGATGCACCGCCGGGGGTATTCGTCGAGCGGGATGTTGTACTCCGCGATCAGCCCGGGATGCGCCGCCTTGATGAAGTGCGTCACGTACTCGGAAAAGTGCTCCGAGCTTTCGGTGATGTAGTAGCCGATTTCGAGCATCATCTGCAGGCGGACCATGTTCCACGATTTCTTGGAGGGATCCTTCTCCTTGCGCCACGCCTTCAGCTTCTGCGCCGCGACCCGCTTGATCTCGGGATAGAGATCGACGCCGTTGTGCGTGATCTTCAGCAGCCATCCCATGTGGTTGATGCCGGCGACGTATTGACGGCAGGCGGAGGGCGGATACTTCTTGTCCAGTCCGAGCGAACCCAGCAGGCTGCTGGCGGCGACCTGGACCGAGTGGCAGAGGCCGACCACGCGCACCGACGATCCGCGCAGCAGGCCGCCGGTCAGCATCGCCATCGGGTTGGTATAGTTCAGCATCCACGCGCCGGGGCAGACCGCCTCCATGTCGTGCGCGAAATCGAGCATCACCGGCAGTGTGCGCAGGGTGCGGAAGATGCCACCGATGCCAAGGGTGTCGGCG
>CAYVKQ010000492.1:0-2216 GCA_964451945.1 uncultured Lentisphaerales bacterium | reverse complement strand
TATTCGCGGCCGTTTGCGCCATGTTTCCAGCACCAATCGCCGTCCGGCTCGTTCCACACCTCGAAATGGGCCACCCGGCCGGCGTAGCGGGCCACGGCCGTGGCGACATAGCGGTGCCAGGCGGCTTTCTGTTCCTCCGTCTTGATCGGCGGGCAGCCCACGGCGCCGAAGACTTTGGCCGCGGCTTCATCATAAAGCCCGTTTCCGTAACAGAGGCACATCCACGGCCGCAGTCCGCGCGCGATCAGATTGTCCACGATCGCGTCGAGCCACGCGAAATCGAAAACGCCTTTTTTCTTTTCTGTTCGCGCCCAGCCCGACTGGATGCGAACCCATTTCACACCCAGCGCGGCCACCGAATCATAGGCATTCGCCGGGTCGAAGACATCGCGGTCAAGTTTCTCAAAGCCCAACCCGATTTTCGATGCGCGGACGTCCCGCGCATGACACGGCGCGATCCGACCGGTTTTCTGCATCCGGAACATGAGAGCCCTCCTTTTTTTCCTGCGGATTCTTGTTGCGTCCGGCGACCTGCTTTGCCAAGCGGTCACGGTCCGCCGCTACCCTGCGGCGGACCCCCTGAATTCGAGATGGGCCGGTGCGGGATGATCTTTGCGCACCTGCTGGCGCAACGCTTCGTCGACGGCCACCCCCTCGCGCGCGGCCAGTCTTTGCTCGTGGAGACTGAACCACAGGTCAGTTAGCGAGGACTCCCCTTCGCGCACATCGCCGAGGACGAATCCGCGCTGCAGGATCCGTTCCGCCGCCGCGTAGTCCCCCAGCGCCACCCGCGCCTTGGCCTCGTGGTAGCGCATGCGGCCGCCGCCGGCGATGGACGGCGCGAGCCCCGCGATGACTGTGACACCCTCCGCCGCGCGCCCGGCGCGCAGCAGCGCGTCGACGCATTCGCCTGCCAGAGGCGCCAGGCCGGGCAGCAGGCGGTGGGCTTCCAGCCAGCGGTCGGCGGCGGCGTCCGCGCGGCCGGCACGCTGTTCGAGCACCGCCAGGTTGCGCAGCGCCCACGCCGACCGCGCCCGCTCGAGGGAGCGCTCCCATGCCGCGCGCGCGCCGGCATCGTCGCCCGCCTGCAGCCGCATCACGCCGAGATGCAGCCACGTCAGCCAGTGGTCGCCGGCCGCGGTCCGCGCCGACGCCTCCAGCAGCGCGCGCCACTCGGGCTGGACCAGCCATGCCCCTGGCTCTTCCCCGGGCGGACGTCGCGGCAGCACCCCCTTCTCCAGCAGGGCGACCCAGGGAGCCTGGTCGGCGCCCAGCGCGGCGTCGTCGAAAACGAGTGCCGCGTCGCAAAAGGGTTTCCCGCCGGCGCGGGCGCGGCGACGCCGTTCGAGCGCGCCCCAGCCCGCGCCGCGCCGTTCCACTGTCGCGGGCGCACGGGCGGCCATGGCCGCGGTCCGCGCGAGCTCCGCATCGAGAAACGCGGCCGGCGCCAGCGCCTCGACGCGGCGCGCGGCCGACCGCCAGGCGGCCGTCCAGTTGTCGCCATGGACCGCTGCCGCGTCGGCTTCCATCAGGCCGTAGGCTTCCAGCCAGGACCACTCGGCGCCGGCGGGCATCGGCAGGCACTCCGACTGCGTCCGCGCCAGGCCGGCCTGGATTTCGACGTAGGGATGACCTGGCTTCGAGAGGAAGTCCTGCCAGTGGCGGCCGCCGCGCGACATTCCCCACACGAAAAGTTTGCGGCCGCGCAGCCGCGCTGTCGAGGTCTGGATCAAGCCCCGTCCCTCGTCGTCCAGCGAGGCGATCCAGGGACGCTGCCCATCGGCGACCTTGAAGAAGAAGTCGACGCAGCGGTCGATCTGGGTCGGATAGCTGATGTCGGTTTCCAACTGCCGCGGGATCGGGATCTCGCGCATGCCGGTCTGGTAGTCCAAGCGGTAGGCCGACTCTGCCGGCACCAGAATGCGGTGCCCCGGCGCCTCGGGAACGGCGATGTTGGACCACCAGTACATCGGACAGTCGCGGTCGTGCGGGTTGACGATGCGCACCCGCACCAGCAGCACGGGCGAACGGTCCGGCAGCCAGGCGTCGATCTGGTAGGCCACGCCGCGGATCCGCTCCCACTCGTAGAGGCGCAGCACGGGCGTGCCGTCGTCGAGCTGCGTCCGCGCCGCGAACAGGGGGGCGCAGGTGAACGGCGTATGGCCGATCATGCCGATGTTCCATTCGACGCCGCCGCTGAACCAGGCGTTGCGGAT
>CAYVKQ010000491.1:0-2251 GCA_964451945.1 uncultured Lentisphaerales bacterium | reverse complement strand
GGAACACGGTCAACGTGCATGTCTGCGCGTTCCGGTGCTTCTACCGGGATGTGCTGAAGCGGAGCCAAGACCAGTTCTGGATGCCACCACGCGGACGCGCGCGTCAGCGACCGGTGATTCTGGACCGCGCCGCCGTGGCGGCGATCCTGTCAGCGCCTGAAGATCTGAAGCCGCGGGCGGTGCTGACCATGGTCTATGGGTCGGGGCTGCGGGTCAGCGAGGTCTGCCGTCTGCGGCCATGCGATATCGAGAGCGCACGTGACCGCATGCTGGTGCGGGTGGAGCAGTCGAAGGGCCGCAAGGACCGCTACACGCTGCTGTCGCATCAGGCGCTGACGCTGCTGCGGCAGTACTGGCCGCGGGAGAGTTCGCGCGAATGGCTGTTTCCCGGTGTCGGCGGCCGCGGGCCGGTTTCGGTGCCCACCGTTCAGCGCATGTACCGCGAGGCTTGCCTCAGGGCCGGCGTCGACCATGAGCGCGCCCGCGGCATCCATACCCTGCGGCACTGCTTCGCCAGCCACCTCATGGAGGACGGGGTTCCTCTGCCGGTCATCCAGCAGTTGCTGGGGCATACCTCGCTGAAGACGACGAGCATCTACTGCCACGTCTCGCGGGCGATGATCGGCAACGTGCGCAGCCCGGCCGACATGCCGGGCATGGGAAGCGCAGTCGGCTTGGCGGGGGCGCCGCGCTGAATGCCGCCTCCGCCCCACCGGGTGGCGGAGGTGTTCCGGGAAGGTTGGGCGGCTTACCGCGGCGCACATGGCGTGCCGCCGCGGCTGGCGCGTGTGGCGCGGCACATTCTGGAGTGCCGCACGGCGGCGCTGGGCGGCCGCCTGCACCGCTGCGACGCCTGTGGCGCCGAGGTGCCGCTCTACAACTCCTGCCGGGACCGCCACTGCCCCACCTGCCAGACGCTGCGCAAGCAGCGCTGGCTTGAGAAGCGCCGTGCCGAGGTGCTGCCCGTGCCCTACTTCCATGTGGTTTTCACGCTGCCGCACGTGCTCAACCCGCTGATGGCCGCCAACCGTGCCCGCCTGCTGGGCGAACTCTTCGGCACCGTCAACTGGGTGCTGTCGCGCTTCGCCGCCGACCCGCAATGGAAGCTGTGCGGACAGATCGGCTTCATCGCCGTGCTGCACACCTGGACGCAGCGGCTGATGCCGCACTACCATCTGCACTGCCTGGTGCCCGGCGGTGCCTGGAACGCCGACGAGAACGTCTGGCGATGCGCGCACAGCCGCTTCCTCTTCGGCAAGGACGCCCTGGCCTCCGCCTTCCGGGCACGCTTCATCCGCCGTCTGGAAAGCCTGCGCAGGCGCGGCAAGCTCGCCTTCGACGGCGATCCCGCGGCCTGGGAGAGCCTGCTCCGGCGCCTGTGCCGGTCCGCGTGGATCGTCTACCCCAAGGCCACCGCCAAAAACCCGGAGCAGGCGCTCGACTATCTCGGACGCTACACCCACCGCGTCGCCATCTCCGACCACCGCATCCGCGCCATCGCCGACGGCGGCGTCACCTTCACCTGGCGCGACCGCGCCGACGGCAACGCCGAGAAGGAAATGACGCTCCCGCCCGGCGACTTCATCGGCCGCTTCCTGCTGCATGTCCTGCCCTCCGGCTTCCAGAAGGTCCGCGCCTACGGCTGGCTCGCGTCGAGGAACAAGCAACCCGCGCTTGCCGCGATCCGCAAGACGCTCGGCGCGCAGCCGCCACCCCCGCCGCCGGAGGACGAGACCGCGCCCGAGCGCATCCTGAGGCTCACCGGAATCGACGTCACCTGCTGCCCGGTCTGCGGCAAGGGGCATCTGGTCTGCGTCCGCGAACTCCACCGCGCTCGCGACGGCCCCCCATGAATATCCGCGCCACATCCACATCAGCCCTTCGTCAACGCTCCCGACCCGGACGCGGCGGCCTAGCCATGCCCCGCCATCGCAAAACGGGTGTCCACGGTCCAACATCGCCGCCGGGCAACCCTCCTCAAGACCTGCAAAACGCCTGCCCCTGCCTATCGATGGGGCCTGTCTTTCAACCGAAGGGCCTGCTGGGCGCCTTTCAAACCCCATAGCGTTGTCGCCTCGCCCCCAGCGCGGTTCCGTTCAACAACATTTTATCCCTTGCGCCGCCTTCTCCTTTTTGCCATCCTTCCTTCAACGCCGCTGCGTTGTGGTTTCGCGGCGCAAGAGATAAAACGCTATTCGTTCTGGCCATGAAGATGAGAATGATAATCAGTTTTGTGTCCACCGCCCTCATC
>CAYVKQ010000490.1:0-2260 GCA_964451945.1 uncultured Lentisphaerales bacterium | reverse complement strand
CAGGTGGTGTAGTCCCAGATGTAGAGCCGGTCGCACACGCGCGCCCACTCCTCCAGGTCGCGGATGAAGCTGCTGCTCGATCCGTCGGGACGCTTCACCCGCCGCTTCGCGTCGTCGCATGCCGCCAGCGGGTGGGCGAAACAAGCCTCGATGGTGCAGAGGCGGACGCAGACGTTGTGCCGCGGGCGCGTCAGGCGCGGCGCCGGACGGCTGTACTGGTAGGCGAGCGTGTCGATCACGACCTCGGGAAACTCGGGCTCGATCGCCTCGGCGACGCGGTTGACGAAGCGGATCAGCGACCCGGCGTGGCTCCCCTCCTCGGCGTCGATCCGCGCGCAGGCGGGACACGTGCAGGGATTGCCCCAGTCGTTCTGTGACAGCGACAGGATGCGGCACTCGGGATGGGCGCGCAGCGCGTCCCGCACCTTGCCGATGGCGATGCGCAGTACGTCGGGATTCGTCAGGCAGAGCTGGGTGTAGGCGCGGACCCGCTGGCCGTTCACCTCGGAGAAATACTCGGGGTGGGTGTCGAACCATTCGGCCGGATCGAGGATGTGCGGCTCGAACGAGTGGACAAACCAGACGTAGGTGACGCCGCCGCCGTACCGGGTGTCGAAGGCGCCGCCGTTGAGGCGGCACTTGACGGCGAAGCGGCGGTGGCGCGTCGGGTCGGTATAGTTGTGGTGCCGGTATTCGAGCGCCGGCACCTGGGTGACGTCGAGCCGCGGCAGCGGCAGGTCGGCGACCGACGGGATCTGCTCGGCCAGCGGCGTGAAGAAGCGGCAGCCGAGGCGCTCCAGCAGCTCGTAGACGCCGTAGATCACGCCGCGCGCGCCGCCGACGATCCCCAGGCTGTCGCCCGCCGTCCGCAGGGTGAAGCCGTCGGCGCCCAGCGCCGCGCCGGCGCGCACCCCGAGGCGGGCGGCGGCCGCGCCGATGGCGATCACCGGACCCGCGGCCGCGGCGTCGCCCAGCGGGACGCTCGCCGAACCCATGCGGTTGAGATAGTCGCGCAATTCGGTGGCCGCGTAGCGCTCCGGCGCCGCGGCGTCGGCGGCGACGGCGATGGTGATTCCCGGACGGCCTTCACGGAGAATCCAGGATGTGCCCGCGTCGGCGGGCGTGTGGCGCGGATGTGCCATAGGCTCCTTTCAGGGTTCAGGGTTCACTCCTTCTTGTCGCCACCGCGGGCGCGGGGCTGCACCTGCAGCCCGAGGCGGTCGGCGGCGGCGTCGAAGCCGGGAATCTGCTCGCGGTAGCGCACGACCAGCTTCCTGAGCGCGGCGCGCTGCCGCGGCGACAGCGCCTTCTTCAGGGCGTACTGCCGCGACAGGCTGTCGTGGAACGAGTGGTCGTCGAAGGTCATCTTGCCGCGCTTGGTCGGTTCGCGCCACGCGGCGACCGACGCCATCAGCTCCAGCAGCGGACCGCTCTCGTGGTCCTCCTCGGCCACCGCGTCGGCGGCGGAGAGGTGGAGGTCCTCCCGGACCCGGTCGAAATCGGCGATCTGCGCCGCGTTGCGGCCGATGATCCGGTCGAGTGCGGCCAACTGGTTTTCCGTGAGTTTGCGCCCCGATTCGTTCTGCTGGCGCAGCGAATCGACGAACTGCTGCTGCATCTCGCTCAGTTCGACGCCACGCAGCACGGCGAACCGTTTGCCGGCATCGGCGTGCGACGGTGCGGCGGCGTCGGAAGCGACCAGCGCCGCGAAGCCGAGCCGGTCCAGTGCCGCTTCGGCGCCGGGGATCTGCTCGCGGTAGCGGACGGCGATGCGCGCCAGGGCGTCGAGCTGTTTGTCGGAAACCGGCTTCTCCCCCGCCGCGCACTGTTCGCGCACCGACTGCACGAATTTCTCGTCGCTGTAGGTCCGCCTGCCGCGCTTTACCGCGCCGGCCCATTGGCTGACGTGGTCGAGCAGGGCGAAGATTTCGCCAACCTTGGCGCTGTCGGCGGGCGGCTCCCTGGCGTTCTCCATCCACTGGCGGAAACGGGTGTAGAACGCGGCCATCATGTCGGACCACTGCACGCCGCCTTCCTCGACCTGGTCGAGCGACTCTTCCATCGACGCCGTGAAGCCGACGTCGAAGAGGGCGTTGAGCTTGTCCACCAGCAGGTCGTTCACCTGCAGGCCGAGGTCGCTGGGGATCAGGGTCCGTTTCTCGCGCGTGACGTAGGTGCGCGAGTCGAGCGTCTCGATGATCGAGGCGTAGGTGCTGGGACGCCCCACGCCGTTGGCTTCGAGCGCCTTGACCAGCGACGC
>CAYVKQ010000489.1:0-2270 GCA_964451945.1 uncultured Lentisphaerales bacterium | reverse complement strand
CGTCGCCGATCGACCGCAGCGTGATGCTGTTGCGCTCCGCGCTGGCGCGCAACGCGGATTCGGCGGCGTACAGCCTGCGGAAATGGCTTTTCTGACTGCGGTACCACTCGCCCGCGCCGACCGCCAGCACGCTCATGCCCAGAGCCGCCAGCAGCAGCAGAATCAGACGGCTGCGCAGGCGCCAGTCGGCGAAAATCTCGGCCGCGTCCTGCTTGGCGACCATGAACCAGGGGGAGTCGGGTACTGCGTCGATGAACGCGACCACCCGCTCCCCGCGGTAGTCGGGCCCCTCGACCACGCCGCGGCGCCCCCGCGCGGCCATCACGGCGGGGACGTCGGTGCGGGTCAGCGGAAGGCGCAGCGAGGCGCCGGGCCGGTGCCGCAGCGGATTGAGGAAGAGCACCGCGTCGCCATCGCGGCGGGAAAGGGTGGTTTCGGCCGTCCGGCTCGGCGCGGGCCACATGCGGAGGCGTGAAAACAGGAACTGCGAGGCGTCGCTCACCAGCAGGATCGCGCCGGCCGGCGGCGCGTCGGCGGCCTCCGCGAATAACGGGGCGACCGCGCTGATATGGGGCGCGCCGCCCGGTTCCTCGGTGTGCAGTTCGGTCAGGACGGGGCGGCGCTGCGCCAGGGCGGCGGCGAGCGCGTCGGCATGGCCTTGGTGGTGGTCCGTCTTTCCCGAGAGGCTGAGGCGGATCTCCCCCGCGGCGTCAACCAGCAGCATGTCGGCATAGCTGCGGTGGGCCTGGATGCTGCGGAAGCGATCACGCAGCGGCGCGGCGTTCGCCTCCGTCGGCTCGCGGAAGTACGCCGACACTCCGGCCAGCAGAACCGGCTCCCCCGCAAACACGGCGGCGTCGGCCAGCAGGTTGCGCCGCCAGGCGGCGATCTCCGCGGTCTTGAGACGGCCGATCAGCGTCAGTTTTTCAAACGCCGCCTCCCGCACCGCCCGTTCCTGGCTTTGGTAGAACCACGCGCCGCAGCCCGCCAGCGCCAGCAACGCCGCCAGCGCGGCGAGTGTTCTTCGTACAGAAAACAGCGGCTTCGGACTTTTCATGGTTGCGCACTCCGCTTTTCCGTTCCGTCTCCGGTCCGCCGATTCAGGCGAGTTTTCCCAGTAGCTCGCGGAGCATCCGCTCGCGTGACTCGATCGACTCGCAGAGGCGGAACTGCACCCGCGCCCGGTTGAGGTTCTGCTCGGGATGGCGTGTCTTGAAATAGACGCTCCCCGCCAGGTAGTCCTGGAAGAAACGCAGCCCCAGCTCGAAGGTGATCAGCCGCACCGCATCGAAGAGGTAGTGGCGGTCGGCGTCGGTCAGGAACTCGCGCGCCTGGCGCAGGTAGCCCTTGCAGAAAGAGGCAAAGAGGTCGAGGTCCAGCACCACGTTGCTCAGGTTCATCTCCTCTTCGCCGGCGGGGTTGCAGATCGAGCGCACGGCATCTCCGAAGTCGTAGTGGACGAGCCCCGGACTGACGGTATCCAGGTCGATCATCGCCGTCCCCTTGCCGGTGAAGTCGTCGATCATGATGTTGTTGACCTTGGGGTCGCCGTGCATCACCCGCAGGGTGAGTTCGCCCTTCCGCAGGGCGTCTTGCAGCAGCGTCGCCAGCGGGCGCCGCTCCTCAACGAACTGCGCCATGCGGCGGGCTTCCATCGAGGCGTTCAGCCGTTCGCGGGCCTGCGGCGATTCAAGGGTCTGGTCGTATTTCTCCAGATACCGGGGCGTGATGTGGAAGCCCGGCAGCGGGTCGAGCAACTGTCGCGTGTCGAGGTCGGAGACCAGCCAGTGGAAGTTTCCCAGAACCGCGCCGCACTCGGCGGCGTGCTCGGGACCCTGCGCCGCATCGAAGGCGGTCGCCGAGGCGATCTTGGTGATCGCCCGCCAGTAGCCGCCCGCGTCGTCGACGTGGAAATCGGTGCTGGCATGCGTCTGGATCAGGTTGGGCATCTGCCAGATGCGGTCGGCCGTGTCGGCCGCCGCCTCCAGTTTCGGATGGGTGTGCGCCGTCAGCAGGCGCAGGTTGTGCATGATCCCCTCGGGATTGGCGAACACGCGGCTGTTCACCCGCTGCAGGATCACCTGCCACTCCTCGAACGTGCTGCGGAAGATCGCCAGGTAGGTATCGTTCACATTGCCGTTGCCGGTCGGGTTGACCGTCACCAGACGTCCCGGAATCTTGAACTTGTGAATCAACACGGACAGTTCCATCGGCGTTCTCCCTTGTTTCCCGCATGCCTCCGCACACTACAGCGCGGGGGCTGAATCGTC
>CAYVKQ010000488.1:0-2271 GCA_964451945.1 uncultured Lentisphaerales bacterium | reverse complement strand
CGTGCCTCTGTTTCGACCGCTGCAGCTTCGTCGGCAACACCTTGACCAAGACCTCCGCCGGCACGGCCTCCACCGGATTCCACACGGTCAGCCGCTATGCTTCGCTCATGATCCGGGGCTGCTATTTCGGCGGCAACGCCTGCACCTACACCAGCACGTCGGGCGGCGGCACCACCTATGGGTGCGGCGCCGTGTGCGTGGGGACGGGCTACGCCCGGCTCACGTTCATCGACTGCACCATGGAAAACAACCTCGTCGCTTCCCCGTCGGCCGGAGCCGCATCGGCGCTTGTGCTGATCACGCAACTCTATTCGGGGCATGCGTTCATCAACTGCTCCATGGTCGACAACCAGTTGAGCGGAACGGCGCCGGAACAGGTCGCGGATATTCTGCTGACCGGCAGTGCCGGCGCCAATTCGTCCATCCACCTCTACAATATCGCCCTTGACGAATCGCGCCACGGACAGGCGCCGTTCAAGACCACGCCCGCCGTGAAGCCCGAGGTCCGGCATTGCGCGATCCTGGGTTTCTCGTCCAATGACGTTGGCGCGGCCGTGATCACCCTTGAAAACGTCCATTCTGCTCAGCCGCGCTTCGCCAGGCGGACCGTCGCGGACAGCGCGGGCCTGAAGGCCCGCAGTCTCTCCTGCGCGTCACCCTTTGCAAGCGCCGGCCAGCCAGTCTGGCAGGGAACCGATGGCAACTACTACTATTACGTGGAGGGTGCGTCAAAACCCTGGGTGGCGCCCGGCATCACCTCGCAGACGGACGCCGGTGCGGCGAATGTCGGCCTGTCGCTCGAGGGTGTGCCGATCGCCGACGCGTTCGGGCAGGCCCGCGCAACCGGCGAAATCGCCTATGGCCCACTCAACGCGCCGGCAAGCGGCACGGTCCTGCTCCTCCGCTGATGCGGGGCGAACGCGGGGGGCATGCCGCCGCGGCGCTTTGCCGTCGTCATCGGTGGCCGGCCCCGGGATCAGCGTAATAGAAAGAGCGTGGACGCCCGGGCGGCGTTGAGTGGTCCGTAGGCAATCTTGCCGTGCAGACGCGCGTCGCCGAACGCGTCCGCGATGGGCATCTCCGCCGCGCCGTCGATGGAGGCGGCGCTCAGGGTGCTTGCTACGTCGCTGACACAGCGCCATGGATTGGCCGCGCTCAATTCCGGAAGATGCACATAGTACCGGCCGTTGGCGGCGCTCCGGTAGACGCTTCTGCCGGCCTTGGCGAACGGGCTGCTCCGCGAGATGCCGCGCATACAGACCGTCCCGTCGGGGCTTTCGACCAGACGGCTCGTCAGCTCGGCAGTCGCGCCGCTGACATTGGTGATTACGGTGTAGGCCGTGTTTAACCAGCCGAGCCCGGCCACGTCCAGCTTGCTGACCGCGGCGTTCATGATGTTCGGCACATACCCGGATCCGGGGCTTACCAGCTCGATAGGCGTGTGGCTCTCGGACGCGTTCCGGGCGATCGTGTTCACCAGGCTGAAGGTATTCCCGAGGTTCTGGCTGCGGATGACGAACTCCGGCACGCCGTCGGCCAGCACGCTGTCCGTCACGATGCAATGCACCAAGCCGAATCTTCCGGCGCCGTGGGTGGCGAACGTGCCGGTTTTGACGAGCGAGGCCGGATCAAGGTATACCTGGCTCGCGTCGCTGCGCTCGAAGGTGCAGTTCACGAACAGCAGTTCGCCTCCATTATTGCTGCCGGAGGCGATGGTTCCGCAGGTCGCCGCCAGCAGCCCGTTGGTGACGATGGCCTTGTTGTCGGCGAAGTAGCATCCTTCGATCTGTACTATGTTGTTGTGCCCCCTCACGAAGACCGCGCTGTGGGGATTGCTGTCGTTGGCTGCCACTGTATCGTACGTGTTGCCGGTGAACGTGCAGTTTTCCACGCGGAAAGCCTTGTCCGGGCCGGCGACGGCCATGCCGTTGCCGAAGTACAACAGGCCGGATGTGTTGCCGAACGACGCGTTGTCGGTGAACGAGCAGTTCCTCATTTTCGCGATATCCCCGCTGCCGCCGCAGTTGAACTGGATGCCTTCGCTCCCCGATAAACAGATGTTGCGGTCAAAAGAGCAAGCCTCGCCCAGGAAGTTCACGCCGCTGCCGGCCATGCTGATGCAGCTACCGCCCGCGGAGCCGGTATTGCCGAAAAACGCGACGTTCTGGAAGGTGTTGGTGGCATTCATGGTCGTCTGCCAGGCGATGTCGACGCAACGCGCGTTGCCGGCGAAGGACGAATCCCGCACCTCGAGCCACGTGCCGGACTTCG
>CAYVKQ010000487.1:0-2276 GCA_964451945.1 uncultured Lentisphaerales bacterium | reverse complement strand
CGTCACATATCGCCGGCGGGAAGTCCGAAGAATTTTAGATTCGGAATCGCCGGCGACAGCGCGCCCGCGACAGCGCGCCCGCGACACCCGAGCCACTTTTTTGAGATTGACAAAAAATGAGAAAATGTCATACTAGGCTACTTCACAGGAGAATTAGAGCAATGGCAGAAAGTGTGATTCAGATCGCCGCGACGGGATCCTGGCTTCCGTCGCAGCGGATCACCAATGAGATGCTGGTGCAGAAACTGGACACGACGGACGAGTGGATCGTTTCGCACACCGGCATCCGCGCGCGGCACGTGGCGCAGGAGGGCGAAACCACCTCCCACGGGGCGGCACAGGCGGCGCGGGTCGCACTGGAGCGCGCCGGTGTGGCGGCGGACGAGCTGGGAAGCATCATCCTGGCGACCTCCACCCCCGACTACACGCTCCCCGCGACCGCCTGCCTGGTGCACCGCGAGTTGAAGGCGGGGCGGGCGGCGGCGTTCGACGTGGCCGGCGCCTGTACCGGCTTTGTCTATGCCCTGGCGGTCGCCCGCGGCCTGATGCAGCGCGACCCGCGGCCATCGCTCGTCATCGGCGCCGACCTGATGACGCGGATCGTCGACTGGACCGACCGCAACACCTGCGTCCTGTTCGGCGACGGCGCAGGGGCGGTCGTGCTCAAACCCGGGTCGGGGCCCAACGGCTTGGGCGACTCGATTCTACGGGTCGACAGCGAAGGCGCCTTCACCCTGCGGCGCGAGGGCGGCACGCGCCTCTCCGTGTCGGCGCTCGCCGACGCGCCGTCGGTCCGGCCGTTCCTCCACATGGAGGGGAAGCCGGTCTTCAACTTCGCCGTCAAGGCGATCGCCGAAGTCGTCTCCGAGCTACTGGCCAAGGCGGGGCTGACCCTCGACCATGTGAAGTTCATCGTGCCGCACCAGGCCAATTTCCGCATCATCGACGCCGCCGCGCGGCGGCTGGGGACCACCACCGACAAGTTTTTCCTCAACATCGCGGAGGTGGCCAACACCTCGGCGGCCAGCATCCCGCTGGCCCTCGACGCGCTGGCGTCCGACGCCCGTATCACCGCCGGCGACCCGCTGGTCTTTGTCGGCTTCGGCGCCGGGCTCACCTACGGCGGCATGCTGGTGCGCTGGGGCTTCCAGGAGCCGGTGGCGGTGGTGTGACGGGACGGATGATCAACGAAAGGATGAAAACAGTGGACACGAAAGTGCGTGTGGTGGTGACGGGGCTGGGGGTCATCTCGCCGGTCGGGAACGACGTGGCGACGTTCTGGAAGAACATCCGGAACGGCGTTTCGGGCATCGGCCCGCTGACCAAGTGCGACACCACTGGCCTCGATTCGCTGGTGGCGGGCGAGGTCAAGGGCTTCGATCCCAAAGCCTATTTCGATGTGAAAGAGGCCAAGCGGATGGCGCTCTTCACGCAGTACGCCGTGGCCGCCGCCAAAGAGGCGTGGCGCGACGCCGGCTTCACCGGCGAGGCGGCCGAACCTGAGCGGACCGCCGTGATCCTCGGCAACGGCATCGGCGGCCGCGAGGTCGACCACGACGCCCACAAAATCCTGTTCGAACGGGGCGCGGGACGCATCTCGCCGATGGCGATCCCCAAGCTGATCAGCAACGAGGCGGCGGGCAATATCTCGATGGCCTTCCAGGCGAAAGGGCCGGTCCACACCATCGTCACCGCCTGCGCCTCGGGGACCGACGCCATCGGCGTCGCGCTCGACGCCCTGCGCGCCGGCCGCGCCGACGTGGTCATCAGCGGCGGCACCGAGGCGGCGATCACGCCGGTGGCGATCGGCGGTTTCTGCGCCCTGGGCGCCCTCAGCACCAAGTACAACGCCACGCCGGAAAAGGCGTGCCGTCCCTTCGACGCCAACCGCGACGGCTTCATCATGGCCGAAGGCGCGGGCATCCTCATCCTCGAGACGCTGGAACACGCCCGCGCCCGCGGCGCGCGCATCTATGCCGAACTCGCCGGCTACGGCTCGACGGGCGACGCCCACCACCTCACCGCCCCCGACCCCAGCGGCGCGGGCGCCGCCCAGGCCATCCGCGTCGCCCTGCGCGACGCCGGGATGTCCCCGGCCGACATCGACTACTTCAACGCCCACGGCACCTCCACGCCGATCAACGACCCGATGGAGACCCAGGCGATCAAGCTCGCCTTCGGCGACGAGGCAAAGCGGCTCAGAGTCTCGTCCACCAAGAGCATGACCGGCCACATGATCGCCGCTGCCGGCGCGGTGGAGGCGATCATCTGCATCC
>CAYVKQ010000486.1:0-2278 GCA_964451945.1 uncultured Lentisphaerales bacterium | reverse complement strand
GCACGGGCGGAGCCGACATAGAGGCTGGCATCTACACGTTGGGTAGCGGCCTCGTGCGGGATATCGCTCTGAAACACGGATGGCACCCGAAGACATGGGACGAATGGGTTGCCGACTCAAGCGCCACGGCTGACAACGTCTGCGGCAGACTCGACGACACCGAGGACATGACCGCCGACGACGACGAAGACGATATGCCCGGCTGGACCGACCTGGAATCGCCGTCCGATGATGACGATGGCGACGGTGATGTCGGTGCGACGACTGTCCAGGATCGTCACCAGGAGGAACAAGACGAGGCCGAAGAGCCGGTCTCCGATCCGATCGCTGCGGAAATACCCGCGCAGCCGGATGCTGCGGCGTCCGAAACGTCTGCGGGCAGCGAGCCGGCCGAACCGTTTCCGCCACAACCGGGCGGCACGCCCACGCCAGTCGAGAATGCGCCGACCGTGCCGAACCGCATTCTTCTGGGACGAACGGTGAACGGTGACGAGCCCGTATACTGGGAGTTTGGGCACAAGGACCTCGCGAACCGCCACATGATGGTGTTCGGCACGTCTGGCATGGGTAAGACGTACGCGATCCAGTGTCTCCTGAGCGAGTTTGGCCGCCAAGGGCAGAATTCCCTGATCATCGATTACACCGATGGGTTCGTGGATAGCCGGATCGAAGATGCCGTGAAAGTCGGCTTGCGGCCCCAGCAGCACTACATTCGCAAGGAACCGCTGCCGATCAATCCGTTCCTGAAGCAGGTCAGCATCGAGGAAGGGATGGAGTTTCCCGACACTCCCAACACGATCGGCAAGCGGGTGGCCGCGATCTTCAAGAGCGTTTACGACTTGGGAGACCAGCAGTTCCCCATCCTCGTCGACGCCATCGGCGAAGGCGTGAAGACCCAAGGCGACAGTTTCACCATGTGTGGAATGATGCAGGTGCTGGAGTCGTTCATCGACAATCCCCGGTACACGAAGGCAAGAGTCCAGGGCGTGATGACCAAACTCCGGCCGTTCGTCGACGAGAAACCGTTCGCTGGCGGCGCCGGGGACGACGACTGGCGAGCGATGTTCGAGGATCAGGAACGTCGCTGCCATGTGCTGCAGTTTTTACAAGTCGACCGGCATACAGCGCGGGCGCTAATCGAATTCGTGCTTTGGGACCTTTACGCGCATGCGCGCCGTTTCGGGAACAAGAATCAGCCGAAAGTAATCGTGCTGGACGAAATCCAGAACCTTGACCTGGGAGGCGACGCGCCGGTCGCCAAATACTTGACGGAAGGCCGGAAGTTCGGCATGTGCCTGATCGCGGCGACGCAGTCAGTGAAGGCTGTGGGCGGCGTCAACGACGCCCAGGTGAGCCGTCTGTTCCAAGCCGAGCAGAAGTTGTTCTTCAAGCCTACGGAAAACGAAATGCGGGAGCATGCCCAACTCCTGCACAACGCCATCAGCCGGTATTCAGTCCAAGAATGGTCTACACGCCTGGCATCATTGCAACGTGGAGAATGCTGGTCGCTGGGGCGGTGCCTCAACGAGGCGACGGGGTTGCTCGAGTTCAAAGCCAAACGGATACGGATCACCTCGCTGGAGGACCGCGGATTCCATGCCTGAAGAAACAACACACCAACGACTGCCGCGCAACTTCCACCGAACGTTCAAGCCTGAACGGCAGTACATCCACGCGATGTTGCGGTTCGCGGCGTCGGGGCGCGAAGGCGACGCCGTGGCGATTAGCGAAGCCACCGGCGTCCCCACAGGCGCATCCACCGGTAAGGTGCCGGCGATTCTGGACTACTCCCGCGGGATGGGGCTGATCGTCCTTGGGGGACCGGAACGGTCGGCGGTGAAACGGCCCGAGTTGACCGCTTTCGGCCGCATCGTTCTGCGCGAGGATCCGTATCTCGCATTGGGGGCAACCCAGTGGATCGCGCACCTGAACCTTTGCGGGGCCATCACTGGGGCGGACGCATGGCACCGCGTATTCGTTGATGGCACCCACGCCCTTGGGATGCGCTTCGAGCGGGAACGGTTGGAAGAATATCTTGGCATGACCTACGGAACCGCCAAGGGCGGGCTCATCGGACCGATGGTCGGGATGTACGAAGATTCTGCCGCCTTCGCTGCGTGCGGGGCGCTGTCGGAAGCGGAAGGTGTCATCAACCGCAGAGAGGCCCCGCTCGCAGACGAAATGGGGCTTGGGTACGGCGCCTGGATGCTCCAGCTCCTGAAAGACCATTTTCCTTCGCGCCGGCAAGTCCCCGTCACCGAGCTGGACGCGGCAGCGG
>CAYVKQ010000485.1:0-2295 GCA_964451945.1 uncultured Lentisphaerales bacterium | reverse complement strand
TCAGAACGTGTGATCGAGGCTGAGGTAGAAGCTGTGGTCGGCGTAGCTGCGCAGGAACATGGTGCGGATGTCGACGGTCAGTTCCCAGTGTTTCTTGAACTGCTGCCGGAACGAGGAACCCACGCCCCAGGCGTTGCTCCAGTCGGTGGAGCTGCCGAAGAAAGCGCCCCAGTCGTTGTACTCCTGCATCCGCCGGCCCTCGCGCTGGCGGCCGAAGATGAAGTCGACGTTGAACGCCCGCCCCTGCCACGCCTCGGCGTAGCGGAGCACGGCGCTCGCCCGCTCGTCCCAGTACGGCGTCCAGTAGTACGGGCTGTAGTCGCTGGTCGTCGCCATGGCGTACTGCAGGCCGAACCAGAGCCCGTATTCGGGCGAGACTTCCCAGAACGAATCGGTGGCGAACTGGTACATGGCGTTGTCGTCGTCGTAGAGCGCGTATTGGCCGCGGACATCGACAAACCAGGTGTCGGAGACCTTCCAGCGCGAGTTGAAGCCGACCGAGTCGCTGCGGAACAGACGGTAGGCCACCGAGAGCAGGTCGTGCGCATAGTAGGCGCTCATGCCGACCTTCTCCGACGGGAACCAGCTGTAGGTGAAGTCGCCGACCGCCTCGGTGACGTCGTCTTCCGACTCGTCGAACCAGTCGCCGAAATCGCCCTCCCAGTCGCTGTTCGGGTCGAACCGCAGGCGCGCCAGGCCGAGCGAGGCCGAGAGCGACGCCCCCGAATCGAAACGGTGGCTCAGGCGCAGGCGGACGTCCTCGCGCCGCGCCTTGGCGCCGGGCAGGATGTCGAGATTGGCCGACGTGTCCTCCCACGTGTAGTCGGCGTCATAGTCCTCGGGATCGTCGATCGTCCGCACCGGCTTGCGCTGCTGCTCGATCCAGCTGTAGGCGGCCTCCGCGCCCAGCCACGTTTTGCGCCCGAGGTTGAGTCCGGCGCGCGCGCCCACGCGCGCCACTTCGTACTCGTCGTTGGCCTGCGAATGGTAGAGATGGGCGCCGACGGAGGGGTCGGAGGGGGTATACCACGAGCCGTCATCGGCCGGCTTCACCAGTTCGCCTTCCTCGCCGACCGTGAAGACCCCCTCCTGCGAAGCCTGGAGCGTGGCGGTCGGCACCGTGCCGTAGGCGGGTTCGGAGATCACCAGCGGCGTCTCGACCCGGCGCGGGCGGTTGCGGAAATGGGCCTGGTTGGCGAAGTCGATACGGCGGATCAGCGTTTCGGGGTAGCCGTCGCGGCGCAGGACCTCCAGCATCTCCTCGGCCAGGTGGGGCTTGCCCATCACCTGCGCCAGCTCGATGCGGAGGGTCCGCGCCAGGAACAGGGGGTGGTTCTCGTAGGCGTGCCGCACGATGTCGCCGCCTTCGTCGTACCATGCCGGTTCGTAGCGGCGGACCAGCAGCGGATCCTCGCCGGGACAGGTGTAGCCGCTGCGGTTCAGCGCGAATCCCAACTGGTACTTGCGCGCCACCTCGCCCAGGATGCTCTTCACGGGGTTGCGCAGGACCGAGAGGTTGCACACGCTCTCCTGGCCGATGTCGCCGTAGGGGTAGGCGACCATGTCGACCGGGCTCGCGTTGTCGCCCAGGCGCTCCTTGAGGATCTCCAGACTGACGCGGAAATTGTCGCGCATCCGCCGGTCCCATTCGTTCATCGACTCCACCCGGTTCCTGGCCGGCAGCCAGACGCGGTTGGGCAGCGCGCGCGCCACGCGGTTGCTCTCGGCCGAGATGGGGACATCGCCGTGCGCGTCGTGCAGGTGGCTGCCGACCACCCAGGAACCGCGGGCGACGTGTTCGTTGATCATCGGCCACGAGGCCACCGAGGGCTGGAAATCCTCGCGGTGCGTGATGATGAACATGCCGAAGGGGGCCCCGAGGTCTTCGGCAACCGGGGTGCCGAGCTCGAAGGCGTTGCGCAACCCGTCGTCGAACGTGATGACCACGTTTTTGGTCGGGCGCGCCCACTTCTCCTCCGTCCGGCGGCGGGTTACCGAAGGCGCGAACTTCCGCTCGCCCGTGAACGAATAGCGGAGGAAGTCGATCATCCGCGCCGGCAGCGGCACCGTCGCGATGTCCGCGCCGCTGTCGCGCCACCGGCCGACGCGGTCGCCCGCCGCCGTGTCTTCGCCGGCGGGGCCGAGGACGGCGGGAAGCTGCGTCGGCGAGAGGAAGGTGAATCCGGCCTGTTTCAGGGCGAAGAGGTGCTCGTAGAGGCGGCGAACCGACGTGACGGCCAGCCAGTCGCTCTCGGTGAGATCGTGGTACAGGAGGGTCAGCACGGCGCCCTTGGA
>CAYVKQ010000484.1:0-2307 GCA_964451945.1 uncultured Lentisphaerales bacterium | reverse complement strand
TCTGACGGTAGTCGACGCGCGGATTGCCGGCGAGGTCGGAAGCGTCGTCCATCCATGTTTGGTAGAGGCCTTTGTCATGGCATGGCGAGGTGCGCGGGATGGTGAAGTCCCGCGCGGCGGCATCGGTGAAGCACGGGGCCTCCGTGACGCACGAAGCGCCGTAGGCGACCGGCGTGCAGCCATGCGTAAAGCGCGACTCGGTGCCGGTGCGGTCGACCGCGCCGCCGGTCGCCACGCGGGCGGTATTGCCCCAGGCGATGGTGTTCACGACGGCGCCGCCGGCCGCGTTGATCCCGCCGGTAAAGCCCTTGGAATCTTTGTCCTTCGCTTCGTTCCCGTAGACCGTGCAGTTGCGGAGGGTGCCCCCGGTGATGTAGACGCCGCCGGCGCCATCGCCCTTGTTTCCGACGACCAGGCAGTTCTCGGCGATCCCGGACGACATGTAGATACCGCCGCCGCTATAGGCCCATGTGAGGCTTATGCTGTTGTTCGAGACGATGCAGCCGGAAACCAGGCCGCCCGCGCTGGTGACGCCGATGCCGCCGCCATGGCATTCCCTCCCCGCGATGTTGTTGCGGATGTTGCATCGGCGGACCGTGCCTCCGTTGGCGTCGATGAGAATGCCGCCACCCGTTCCGCCCGTGCCATTCTCCACGGCCAGGTCTTCGAGCACGGCGTCGGCGTGATAGAGACGGAAGAGGCGTCCGGCGCCGCCGGCGCGGATGATCGTGTGGTCGCGGCCGTTGCCGGAAATCCGGATCGCCGCGCCGAGCGTGATCTGCGACGTTGTGCGGAAAACGCCGTTCGAAAGCCGGACGTGCGCGCCTGAAACGACCGCGTCCATCGCCATGTGCAGGTTTGTGGCCGCATGCGCCCAGGTGTCGTACGGGAAGATGGACGCGCCGTTGGTGGAGACATAAACGTGTTCGGGGTAGATCTTGATGAAATCCGGCATGACTACAGTGAGGGGCTTGCCGCCCTCGGGCGTGACACGCAGCCGGATGGTGTGGAATCCGGGGACGAAAACGGATGTGAATGTCTGCGCTTTGGACACAAAGGTGCCGGAGCCGGGATCCCACTCGAAGAGGCAGGTGTCGGCCTCCAAGCCGGAGACCACGGCGGACAGCGTCACGGATGTGTCGCCCAAACCGGTTCGCGGTGTCGCGGTGAACCCGATATTGGTTAGAACGGTCGAATCGTACTCGTGGCACCCGATATCGATCCTGCCGCCCATGATGCGGGTGTTGCCGCCGAAGTCGGTGTCCGAGACCGAGTGGGCATTGACCCCGTTGTTGATCGCGGAGGAACCGAGGAGCGGGCGGTAGACGGCGTCGAGGAGCGGATCCGCAGTGACCGCGCCGACGCCGACCGCGACCGGCGAGCAGAGGTTCGTGTAGGCGGTGGCGCTGCTGCCGTACCAGTCAGGTTCGCCGGTGGTGAAGTCCTTGACGGCCGTGTTGCCCCAGGCGATGCAGTTGGCGACTGTGCCTCCGCTGCGGTAGATGCCGCCCCCGATGCCCCCCGTATTGTCGCAGATCGTGCAGTTGCGGACGGTGCCGCCGGCGATGCAGATTCCGCCGCCGCTGCCTGTAGCCGTGTCGCTTGTGTCCCTGATGTTATTCGAGACGATCAGACAGTTGTCGACCAGGCCGGCACTGATGTATACGCCGCACCCGCTGCCGTTGTGGTTGTAAAGCCTGTTGCCGGAGACGAGGCAGCGCGTGAGGCGCCCGGCAGCGTGCGACAGGTAGACTGCGCCACCGCTGCCGTTGTCTGCCACGGAGTTGCCGATCAACCGGCACTCCGCGACCGTGCCGCCGCCCGAGATGTAGATAGCCCCGCCCTTGAACGATCCCCTGCCGTTCTCGATCGTGAAGCCGCGGAGAAGCGCGCCGGCGTGGCTTAGCATGAAGAGCCGGGCGCTGTCGGTGCCGCGAAGCGTGGTTTCGCCCGCGCCGCTGAGCGATTGATTCGTGACCGCATCACTGATGTACTGGATGGCGCCGATGGTGTAGAGGCCGTTCGAGACCGTGACGACGGACCCGTCCGTCGCGAGCACGAGGGCTTCCGGAAGGTTGTGCGCGGCGTTTTCCCACGTGTCGTACGGCATCGCCGGACTGGCCGAATTCTCGGCTACGCGGATCTCACGCGCGAAGAGCTTGATGAAGCTGGTTTGCCGCAGGAAGTAGTTTGTCGATGCCGTGTCGACGCGGAGGCCGATGGTGTGGATGCCGGCAGGCAACACGACGGTCACGGTAGCGTTGGTGGCGTCGGCCACCAAATCCGCGCCGGGCTCGCGTCCGTCAA
>CAYVKQ010000483.1:0-2315 GCA_964451945.1 uncultured Lentisphaerales bacterium | reverse complement strand
TCTGCTCGCACGCCGAGGAGAACGCCATCACGCAGGCGGCCTACCACGGCATCCGCACCAAGGACGCCGCGATCTACGTAACGATCAGCCCCTGCCTCACCTGCGCCAAGATGATCATCAACGCCGGCATCCGCGAGGTGGTCTACGGCGGCGACTACGCCTTCAATGAACAGACGCGCGCGCTCTTCGCCGAGGCGGGCGTCGCCTGCCGCAAGATCGGCAACTAGGGGGTGACGATGAACACGATCCGGGAACCCGCCCAGACGCTGCCCGTGCTGGCCGACGCCGACGTCTGCGTGATCGGCGGCTCGTGCACGGGCGTCTTCGCCGCCGTCCGCGCCGCCCGCCTGGGCGCCTCGGTGGTGCTGCTCGAACGGTCCAACGCCTTCGGCGGCGTGGCGACCCATGGGCTGGTGCTGATCTGGCATTCGCTGCGCGACACCGAATTCAAGCGGCCGATCATCGGCGGCCTGACCGCCGAGGTCATCGACCGCCTGCTGCGGCGCGACGCCGCCGCCATCAACGAAGGCAACAGCAACTCCTATTGCTCGCTGAACACCGAGGAGCTCAAGATCGAGCTCGATGGGCTGGTGCGCGAGCACCGCATCACGCCCCTGCTGCACACCCTGGGCTGCCGCCCGCTGCTGCAGGGGGACCGCATCGACGCGGTGCTGGTCGAGAACAAGGACGGCCGCGGCGCGGTCCGCGCCCGCGTCTTCGTCGACGCCACGGGCGACGGCGACATCGCGGTCCGCGCCGGCGTGCCGGGCCGGGTGCGCGACGGCCTGCAGCCGCCGACCACCTGCGCCAAGATCTGGCGCTTCCACCCCGAAGGCAAGCGCTTCGGCGACCTCTACAAGGCGCATCACGCCGCGTTCGGGCTCGAACCCGACTCGGGCTGGGATTCGCCCGTTCCCGGCCTCCCCGACATCCGCATGGTGGCGCAGACCCACGTCTTCGGCGCGAACGTCGCCGATGCCGCGGCGCTGACCCGCGCCGAGATGGAGGGACGCCGCCAGATCCGCGGCCTGATCGACTTGTTGCGCGCCCACGGCGACCCGGCCAGGCCGCCGGTCCTGGTGCAGCTCGCCTCCTGCATCGGCGCCCGCGAATCGCGCATCCTCGACGCGGTCCACCGGCTGACCGAGGAGGAGGTGCTCCACGGCATCCGCTTTCCCGACGCCATCGCCAACGGCAGCTACCGCGTCGACGTCCACGCGCCGCAGGGCGGCGGATTCCTCTTCAAGTATCTGGACGGCACCACCCTCTTCGCCCACAACAACGGCTGCGAACAAGGGCGCTGGCGCGAACTGACTCCGGAGAACCCGACCTTCTACCAGATCCCCTACCGCTGCCTCCACCACCCGTCGCGCCCGAACCTCCTCTTCGCCGGCCGCATGATCAGCGCCGACCGCGGCGCCTTCGGGGCGATCCGCGTGATGGTCAACCTCAACCAGACGGGCGAGGCGGCCGGCACCGCCGCGGCCCTGGCCGCCCGCGGCGGCCTGCCGGTCGGCGCCGTCGATCCGGCGCTCCTGCGCCGGCAGCTCGCCGACGGCGGCTCAATCATTTTTTAACGCCCTCGGCCACTGGACCGACCGCAAATGGACCGCCTTACAGGCGCGTCACGACCCCGCTTCGGGGCGCGTGGAGGCGTGGCTCCCCTGGCGCGCCACCGCCTGGTTTTTTAGTGTGTTCGACGACCGCGGCTGCGTCGTCAGCACTCCGCACGAAGAGATCACCGACTGAGGGCGCTTCCCGGCGGGGTCAGCGCACCTCTTCCCAAGCGCCCTTGGCGAAGTTTTCGCCGACGCTGCGCTGGTGGCGCGTCACGCGCCCGGCGTCATCGAAAGTGTAGTTGTCCTGCCCGTTCCTGGCGGCGTTGATGATCGAGACGCTGCCGCCCTCGGCGGGCCGGGCGTCGGACGACTTGCCGTCGGCGGTGAAGAAGAGGATCTCCAGCCGCTGGCGCTTGGCCGCTTCGATCACCTCTCCGACATCCTGGCCGGCCGCCGAGACCGGCGCGGTTTCGATGACGCGGGGCTTCTGCGGCGCGGCGGCCGCCGGCCGGGCGGCAGACGCGGAGGGCGCGGTCTGGCACCCGGCCATCCCCGCGGCAACTCCGATCACGACTGGCAATAGAACCGACATACGCATGACAGACCTCCCTGTTTGACCATGGCGCCCCGGTATGAGGCCTCCCCTCCCCAACCAAATACCGATAAAGCATAGCACACTTTCGCCGCGCTGGGCGAATCAGGAACGGCGGAAGTTGCACCCCTTGAGGTAGTGGACACAGCGACCGCCGGAACCGT
>CAYVKQ010000482.1:0-2321 GCA_964451945.1 uncultured Lentisphaerales bacterium | reverse complement strand
AAGGCCAAACGTGTCAAAGACCTGCGCAAGAAAGGGTAAACCGATGAAAATCCATCAGATCTCGATCTTCCTGGAGAACAAGCCCGGCCGCCTCAACACCATCTGCCGCACCCTGGCCGAAAACCAGATCAACATCGTCACCCTCTCGCTCGCCGATACGCAGCAGTTCGGCATCGTGCGGCTGATCATCGAGGACTGGCAGAAGGCGCAGCGGGTGCTGGAGAAGGCGGGGTACGTGGTCAACGTCCGCGAAGTGGTCGCCGCCACGGTCCCCGACCGCCCCGGCGGCATGGCCGAGATCCTCGACGTGGTCTCGGCCGCCGGCGTCAACATCGAGTACATGTACGCCTTCACCGCCCGCCGCGGCGCCTCGGCGGTGCTGATCTTCCGCTTTGACAACCCCGACGCCGCCATCGCTGCGCTCAAGGCCGCCGGACGCGACGTCCTACCCTCCGTCGACCTCTTCAAAAACCCGTGAACCCCCGGGCGCGGCCGGGTTGCGGAGGGCATGCTCCACAGATACATCCTCGCATGAAAAGTCCTCTCGCACGTCCGGAAACTCCGACCGTCTCCGCGCCCCGCGGCACGGTACGACAACAGCGCGTGTCGGGACGACCCTTCCGCCGCCTCTGCCGCGCCGCGCTGCCGGCCGCCGCGCTGCTGCTCGGCGGCTGCGGCGGACCCGCCGCGCGCGAACGCCCCGCCGCGGCCGTCCCCCCCTTCACGGCGGCCGACGCCACCAACGCCTACCGGCAGACGGAGCGCTTCGTCGCGCTCGGTCCGCGCGCCGCCGGCACGGCCGGCGCACGCCGCGCCGCCGAATACCTGCGCGAAACCCTGCAGGCCGCCGACACACCAAACGTCCGTATCGATTCCTTCGACGACGACACCCCCGCCGGCAGACGCACCTTCCACAACGTCCTCGCCGAGTTCCCCGCGGCCCAAGCCGACGCGCCGCGGATCGTCCTCCTCTCCCATTTCGACACCAAGGCCGGCGTTCCCGGCGATACGTCCGAAACGCCGTTCGTTGGGGCCAACGACAGCGGCTCGTCAACGGGGCTCCTCCTGGCGCTCGCCGCACGCTTTGCGGCGACGCCGGCCCCGCTCCCCTGCCACGTCCTGTTCGCCTTTCTCGACGGCGAGGAGTGCGCTGTGGCCTACAGCGACCGCGACGGGCTGCACGGCAGCAAGCGCCTCGCCCGCGACCTCCGCGCGCAAGGCGTGCCGGTGCGGGCGGTGCTCCTCGCCGACATGATCGGCGACCGCGGCCTGAAGCTGCAGATCCCGCGCAACAGCACCCCCGAACTGCGCCTGCTGGCGCTCGCCTGCGCCGACCGCCTCGGCTTGCGCGACCAGGTCACCCTGGTCAACGGCCACATCCTCGACGACCACCAGCCGTTCCTCGACGCCGGCTTCGCCGCCGTCGACCTGATCGACTTCGCCTTCGGCAGCGCGCCCGGTCTGAACGACTACTGGCACACGCTCGAAGACACGATGGACAAACTCGACCCGGGGAGTTTCGAGATCGTCGGCAGGCTCATCACGGCCATGATCGAATCGCTGTGCGCAGGCGAGTGAGGAGCAAGCTTTCATGGTCTAAAGATCCTCGTCTTCAAGTCCCTGATCGGGCTGAAGTGTTTCGCGTTGCTCGTGCACAGGACCACACCGTGCTCTGCGGCCGTGGCTGCGACAATCGCGTCTCCGGCTCTCAACCCGTGCGACAGACCGTACTCCTCGATGTAAACGGCAGCGCGGTGCCCGATGTTCTCGCTCAGGGGCAGGGTGGAAAAGCCGAAGTCCCGCAAAAACGATTTTGCCTGCTCGTGTTGCCGCCGGTTCTCCGCTCCCTGAAGAAGTTCCATGTACGACTGCACAGACAACAGCCGCTCGTCTTCGCCTTCAATCAACTGCGCCGCCTTGAGGTTTCCCCGTTGAACCCAGATGAAGATGTCCGTATCAAAGATCACGGTAGCGCTCCCCGCGGATCCGCTCCACGGTCCTCTCGACTGACTCCCCCGATACCCGAGAGCCGAAAAAGGCATGGTCGCGCAGTCTGGATGCGGACGTTCTGGCCGCAGGCCGGATCACGCCCTTCACCTTGCCGCGGTACAGGACGCTGACACTCTCGCTTCTTTCAAGCGCCTTCAGAACATCGTTCATGCGGTACCGCAAGTCAACAACCGTCGCTTCCATACGCTCCCCCTTCCGTTCTGCGTTCTGTATAAAGACACTATACATAAAGAACGGCGGCATCGTCAAGTCTCACGGCAAAACCGCGATCTTGCGTTTGCCGCGCATGAGCGCGTACACTGTCACCCATG
>CAYVKQ010000481.1:0-2335 GCA_964451945.1 uncultured Lentisphaerales bacterium | reverse complement strand
GCCAAAAAACCTCGACATCGGCCGTCATCCGCTCCGCCGCCCCGCCGGGCTGGATCCGATACAGCCCGTCCCCCGAGACGAACCAGCACGCCCCGTCCGCGACCGTCCAGGCGTGGGGCCCGACCGCCCCGGCATCGGCCGCCACCGCCCGCACGCGCATATCCGCAACCTCACCGTCGCACCCCGTGACGGCCCATACCGAGTTGCGCTTGAAAACGATCATCTCTTTGCCGAGCGCGCAGAACCCAAGGATGTCGCTGGAGGTCCGCACGTCCACGGGCAAAAACGGATCGGAAAACACCAGGTCCGGCGCCGCAGCGTCGCCGTCAACCCGATCCGATACCGCCGCGTAAAAGTAAGCGGTCTCCGCCGACGCGCGCGCCGCCAGCCAAGCCCGACCGAACGCGTAGGCCGCGGCCCGACACTCCGGCGCCGCGTAATCCCTGTGATAGAGGTAGATGCCGGGCACCTCCGCCAGATACCAAAACCGCGCCATCGCGCCCGAATAAATCCGGTACTCGTCGCGGAATTGCAGAAACGCGTAGAGGCTCTGCCCGATCTGGATCACCGAACCGTACGCCAACGGCCCGGGCGGCGCCCCCGGCGTCACCTCTTCGGCGATGTACCCGCCGCCGGGCATATTGGGCAGTGTCGGCAATTTGGTGTGCAGCACCTGCTCCAGATGGTTTTCAAGCGTGTACACAAACCCGCCCAGATAGATATTGCCGCTTTCGCGCCAGATCCGGAACAGGACCGGACCCAGCGCGGCGCTGTCCACCACCGTCCAGAAGAGGTTTTCCTGCTCGTAAAGCGCCTCGGTAAAAGTCGCAAGCGGCCGGCGCGTCACCATGCCGGCCTTGTCGATCATGCAGTTTTCAGCCAGCGCATAGCTGTCCGCCGGCATCCCCCGCCGCGGGTCGCACATGCCGCCCGAGAAGTCGGTCTGCACGTCAACCTTCATACAGACTCCTCTCGGGCACATGCACCAAGTCGACTTCCGGCAGCCTCTTCGCGGCATCGAGCCATTCGCGCCTGCACTCTTTCGCCGCATCGAGCGCCGCCTTGCGCGACTCGAAATCGCGGATGTGCAAAAACAGGTCGGCGGCAACGTAGTGAAACAGCAGGATGTCGAGCCGGTCGGACCCCGTCGCTTCGTCGAGTTCCAGCGCCACGAAGCGGCTGAACCCGTAAACCTCCAGCGTCCCGGCCGCCGCCGCCGCAGGCACAAGGCGCAGCGCCCGACAGTAATCGCTTTCATCGTCGAGTTCATCAGCCAGCATCAGAAATCCGTCCGCGACCTGGCCGGCCGCGAGCGCCTGCAGCGGCTCACCATCCAAAAGCAACTTTTGGACGACGTCCACGGCGGCCGGTAAAACAACGTCTTCTTGTTCTGCCGCGACCTCCACGGTCCACACCGCCGCCCGGAGAGAGGCGTTCGGCGCCGCGTCCCACAGGCGCGACAGCCAGCGGTTGAGCGACGCCAGACCCACCGACTGAATGGCAAGCGGCGTCTCGATGGCGGCAGGCTCCGCCGGCGGTATGGCGGGTTCCGGATACTCCGCAAGCCCGCAGAAAACCGCCGCGCCGTGTATGATTTCCTCTGCCGTCATTTTTCACCCCAGAGGCTGTGCAAACCGCTACTCGTCGTTATAGGAGGGACCGCGGCCTCGCCGTCCGCCGGAAAGGCCCCTCCGCGCCCCGAAAGGAAGAAAGCAAGCGCGGAGGGGCCGGTGCCCCGTGTTTAGAACCAGTATTCGACGAAGACGCAGCCCAGCGTGGTCTCCGAGGCCGCCGCCACCAGTTCGAGGATGATCGGCGCCCCGCTGTCGCCGGACAGCAGGTCCTCGACGGTCACCGACGCCGCCCCGATCGCGGGAATGTCGGCGATCTGATCCGCCGCCCGCAGGATGTACACCTTGGTGTTGGCCGCGATGTCGCTGCCGATCGCGCCGATCGTCAGCGTGCAATACGCCTTACCGGACACGTCGGTCACGTCGCTGATCGCCACGATCTTCCACCCGGCCGAGGTCGGCACCAGCAGCTTGTCGTTCGTGGTCAGGGTGTGACCCTTGTAGACATGCCCCGCGACAACGTCCACCGGCACGTTGATCGTCGTGGCGGCCGCCAAGACCTCCGCCAGGAGCAAGTGGGTCATCGAGTTCCGCGGGATCCACCAGCTCGCCTCGCAGGCCGCGTTCGATCCGATCGCCGAAAAGCGACGCACCACCGCCTTCGCTTTCTGAAACTCCTGAATCACGACGTGCACGGCCGTCGCGCTGGTCGCCTTCCCGCTCACCGTGCTGCAATTGATTTTCTGCATGGAGCCTTTTATAAC
>CAYVKQ010000480.1:0-2335 GCA_964451945.1 uncultured Lentisphaerales bacterium | reverse complement strand
GCTGAAGGCGAAGCCGAAGGCGGGCGGCGCGCCGCGCGGCGAGGCGAACGAGAGGGCGTGCGCCTCGCCGGCGGGAAGCCAGAAGGACCACACCCCCGGCCCCGCGACCAGCGCGCGGCGGCCGCCGGCCGCGAGAACCCCCGGCTCGGGCGGCGGAACCGCCAGCGTGACGGTCAGGCAGAAGTGCGAGTCGAGACCGGCCGGGGTCTCCTGCGGGTCGGCGGGATCGGTGCCGAAGCGCTCCTCCAGCCAGTCGGACCAGCCGTCCGCGTCGCCGTCGAGCGCGAGGTCGACGCCCGGCCCGATCCCGTTGGCGAGCCGGAAGGAGAGGTCGGGGTCGGAGAGGCTGTGCCCCGCGAGGTCGAAGCCGTCGGGGACGCCGTCGCCGTTTTCGTCGGGGTCGAGGGGGTCGGAGCCGAAGGCGACTTCGTCCGCGTCGGAGAGGCCGTCGCCGTCGCTGTCGGCGCGGCGGAAGTCGGTGCCGTACACGAAAAGCTCGTCGAGCGTCGTGAGGCCGTCGCCGTCCTGGTCGCTGTCGGAGGGGTCGAGCCCGTCGAGCGACCGCCAGCGCAGCTCGAAGGCGGGGAAGAGCCACGGATCGAGTGCCGCGAGCGTGTTGGTCAGGACGACTGTTAGGCCGCCGCCGCCGCTCTGCGCGCCAATGAGGAAGGGGAGCCCTTCGGGGAACGCCTCCGGGTCGGGGAACCAGTAGCGGAAGGCGAAGTCGCCGTTCGGGTGCAGTTCGGCCTGGACCGTGGCGGCGCAGGCGTTGGTCGCACCGGGCGGCGCACGGCCGGGGGTGACGCCGCGCCAGGTGAAGACGGCGGCGTTCGTCCCCGCTTCGTACAGAACCGCGCCCTCCGGCGGGGTGACGCCGACAAGGATCTGGAACGGGGCGAGCCAGTGGCGTCCCGTGCCGTCGGGGAGGCCGTCCGGCGGCGGGCGCGGCGAGGTTTTGGGGGCGTCGAAGGCGAGGGTTCCCGAGCTGGAGACGAAGATCTCGTTGACCGCATTGGTGCCGAAGAGGAAGGTGAACGCGGAGGGGCCGGGGAGCCACGCGCCAAGCTCTGAGAAGCCGAACGGGCGGTCCGGGAACGCGGGGGCGCCGGGCGGGTCCGCAGCCCAGGCCGTGCCGATGTTGGTGACGGCGCCGACGAGGACGAAGCCGGCGTCGATGGCGGCCTGAGGCAGCGCGGCGGACGCGGGTCCGGCCGGGAGGGCATAGACGGCGGCCGGGGAGTCCCCGCCGGACTCATCGAGCGCCTCCCCTTCCATCTCTCCCTCAAGGCCGCCCGTCTCCCCGGTCGCTTGAACCGAGTCGTCGCCGCCGGCGGGGGGTAACGGCAGCCTGTCTTTATTCTGGGCGTGCGTGAAAAACAGCACGGCGGTGCTGAGGCCGCCCGCCAACGCCCGGGCGCGCCGCCGGCGCGCCCGGGCGTCCGTGACCGCGGCGCAGGACGCCAGCGCGTACAGCCAGAGGCCGCGGACGATAAGGGCGAACGCGGCAGCGCCGACGATCACCAGAAAAGCAGGAAGAAAAAACGTAGCCATAGCGCATCCCGAAAGAAGTTCAACGCAGCAGGAGCAGCGTGCCGTCGACGATCAGCGAGACTTTCACCGCCCCGCCGCAGGCGTCCGGGCCCCTGGCGGTCAGGCGGGCCGTGTCCCACTCGGCGGGCCGAGCCGCCGCCAGCGTCCCGCCGAAGCCCTCCAGGACGACGGCCGCGCCGGTTTCGTCGGTGCAGGCGGCCCAACGCGGCGCGAGGTCGGGGCCGAGGCGGACCGAGAGCGTCAGGACTCGGTTCGTCTCCCCGCCCGCCGCCCCGGCCGCGTGCAGGGCGCGCTGGTCCTCGGAGAGGGCGAACCACCGCCCGGCGAGCCACCCCACGGTCAGGGCCGCCTCTTCGGCCGGCAGGAGGCCGTCACCGTCCGCGTCCCGTCCGAAGGCCACCTCCACGTTGTTGCTGGAGGCCGCGGCGTGCGCGATTTCCAGCCGGAAGGCGCGCTCGCGCCCGCTCCAGGCGGGCAGGCGGGCGTGCGCCGAGACCTCTCCGTCGGCGTGGAGCGGCGGGCCGTTGGTGACGGTGACGGAACCCGCCGCGCAGGGTGTGGCGGCGGCGATGAGGGACGCGAGAAGGAGTAACGCGCAACGGCTCATGACTCGGCCCCCGTTGATGTGAACATTTACAGAGTAAACAAGTAACCGTAAAGTAGCGCCGGAGCGGGGATCCGTAAAGCTGCATTCCCATGATTTTGCTAGACGAACACCGGTTCGGTGTTGCCGCTGGCGGCGGCGCGGTCGGCGGCGTCGAGCAGCCCCATCACCTCCAGCGTC